>JADFWF010000050.1 GCA_015222965.1 Pseudomonadota bacterium
AGAGTGACTTTTCTGTTTCTGCCGAGCAAAGACACTCAATCAACCGCTCTACCTGTTGAGTGCAACAGCCACTTCCCACTGTGACATAGGTCTGTTTTTTAATCTCTCCCACTGTTGTAGCTCCATTTACGATGGCATTAACTTAAGCATTTATCCATTCGAGTGTCTCAGATCAGCCCAGACTGTGTGAAAAGTATTTGTAATATTTGAAAGTGGTTCATGTTGATAACGGTAACACAATTCTTTTTCCATCCACAATTTCCTTAACGTCCGCTTTGTGTCTACTATTCCCTGTCAGGTTATTATCACGACAGAACATAAGCGGCCATTAGTAGGCCTTCGATGCTAGAATACAATAATCGTAATCTGTCCCCGATTATCAAATCATGATATAAACAGGGCTATCTTAAAAATATAATTGAACTATGAGCAAATTAAAAACAGCCGTCATCGGCGTCGGATATCTCGGCAAATTTCACGCAGAAAAATACTCCAATCTGGACAATAGCGAGCTGGTCGCAGTTGTCGATGCTAATGCTGAAATAGCACAGGCTATCGCAGATAAATATAATGTTGAAGCACTGACCGACTACAAAAGTCTGCTAGGCAAAGTCGATGCAGTCAGTATTGCTGCGCCAACAACCCTGCATCACGATATTGCCCGGGATTTTCTCGAGCACGGCAGTCACGTACTCATCGAGAAGCCGATCACTGTGACCGTTGATGAAGCCGATGACCTGATCGAACTGGCGCTGATGAACGACCTGCTGATCCAGGTCGGCCATCTGGAGCGTTTCAATGCCGCCATGCTGGATCTGGACAAGATCATGGAACAGCCGACGTTTATTGAATCGCACCGGCTTTCCCCCTTCAACACGCGCGCCACCGATGTCAACGTGGTGCTCGATTTAATGATCCACGATATCGATATCATCATGGACATCGTGAAATCAAATATTCAGTCCATGCACGTCTCTGGCACGAAAGTCCTCACTGACAGCACCGATATCGCAAATGTTCGCCTGCAGTTTGAAAATGGCTGCGTGGCCAATGTCACCGCCAGCCGGGTCAGCGCCAAAACAGAACGCAAGATGCGTCTGTTCCAGCACAACGCTTATATTTCAGTCGATTTTCAGGACCGTGTTTTGAAAATCTACCAGAAAGGCGAGAAAGAAATGCAATCCGGCATTCCAGAGATTATCAGCCACGAATCTACTTATGAGAACAACGATGCGCTCAACCTGGAGATTATTGCTTTCCTCGACTCCATACAAAACGGTACACCCATCATCGTTAGTGGTGAAGATGGCAGGCGTGCACTGGATGCCGCCATCAAAATCACAACACAACTGAGTGACAAATAACACGTCATTACAATTACCTGTCAGGACTTACTATGAATATCCCAATGGTTGACCTAAAGAGTCAATATCTCAGTCTCAAAAACGAAATCGATGCAGCCATGCTGGAAGCTCTTGAGGAAACACACTTCATCCTCGGGCCCAACGTGCAGGCGTTTGAACAGGAAGCCGCAGACTATCTCGGTGTTAAACATGCTATCGGCGTTGCCTCCGGTACAGATGCCCTGCACCTGGCGCTGGTTGCGGCTGGCATAGGTCCGGGTGATGAAGTCATCACCACACCGTTTACATTTATCGCAACGGCAGAAGCCATCAGTTATGTAGGCGCTACACCGGTTTTTGTCGATATCGATCCCTACACACTCAATATCGACCTGAAACAGGTTGAACATGCCATTAATGCCAAAACCAGGGCCGTCATCCCAGTGCACCTGTTCGGCCAGCCCGTGGATATGGAAGCACTGGTGCAGCTATGCGATGCAAAAAACCTGTTTATTGTCGAGGACTGCGCTCAGTCCTTTGGAGCGCACATAAACGGCAAAATGACTGGCGGCTTCGGCGCATTTGGCGCCTTCAGTTTTTTCCCCAGCAAAAACCTCGGCTGTTTCGGTGACGGCGGCCTGGTCACTACCAATGACGACAAACACGCCAATGAATTGCGAATACTGAGGAATCACGGTAGCCGCGAACGTTACCATCACAATGTCATCGGCTATAACAGTCGGCTGGATGAACTGCAGGCGGTCATATTACGCATCAAGCTGAAGCACATCGACGATTACAGTCAGAACCGCCGTCGGGTTGCGCACCGCTATTCAGAAGCACTGGCGGACACCAGCATCCAGGTTCCGTACGAAGACGGCAAAGGCCTGCATGTGTACCACCAGTACACCTTGTTACATGAAAAACGTGACGACATCATGACTGCACTACAGGAAAAGAACATCGCTTGCGCTGTTTATTACCCGATTCCGCTGCATAAGCAGGATGTTTACATGGATGCATACAAAGATATTCATCTGCCTGTTACAGAATCGGTCGCTGAAAAGTGTTTCTCACTGCCTGTTTATCCTGAACTCGAAAACGACAACATTGACACTATCACCGATGTCATCAAAGGGGCATTGTAAGTACCCGATACAATCGTTTTCATCGTAGCAGGTGAAGCATCGGGTAACTTACACGCTGCCATTCCTGTAAAAGAACTCGAACCTATGGGAGATTCACTCCGTCCCCTATCCTATTACGCGCGCCCTTTACGTCTATTACGGAACTAGCTACTTTAATTATTAACCATTATGTTTGAAGGAATTGAATTTGTAAGCATACCGTGTTGAACTGGCAGCATATCAATTAATTAATTCTAACCAGCTGGTGAATGGCATATGAAGATTCAAGCATCTCAAATACTCGCGGATTTCAAACAAGGCAATATTCTGGATACGATGACAGGTGCAGACGTGTTGAT
>JADFWF010000322.1 GCA_015222965.1 Pseudomonadota bacterium
AAGTAAAATTAAATGATGTTATTTAAAAATATTGAAATCAAGTTTGTGTTTATTGCATTACTGGTAACATTGTTGCTGAGTGCGTGTTCGTCATCAGAAAAATCGATCACAGTCGAGCAGGCTATTGTTGAATACGATCTGCTATATGATTTGCCGAAACAGGCGTTATCATTCAATGATGATGTTTTGCCAGTTCTCGAAAAACGCTGTATTGCATGTCACGGCTGTTATGACGCTCCCTGCCAATTAAAGCTGACATCTGCGGCAGGGGTTTTTCGTGGCTCAAATAAAAATAAGGTGTATGACTATTCACGTCTTACCTCTGCAGAACCGACACGTTTGTTTGTTGATGCGATGACAACGGCGCAATGGCGTAGCAAAGATTTTTCGCCAGTGCTGTATGAATCAATGCAAGAAGATAATAACAACCCGGTAAGGAACCTCGAACAGTCTGTTTTATATCGAATGCTGAGATTGAAGCAATTGCGCCCGCAAGCGCGCACCGGAATGTTGAGTGATAAGTTTGACCTTGCGCTTGATCGCAAACAAAGCTGTCCTACCTTAGACGAGTTTGATGATTATGCCAGGCAGCACGCCGAGGCAGGTATGCCTTACGCTATGCCAAACCTGTCACGCCAGGAATATAAAATGCTGGTGCATTGGATAGCGCAAGGTTCACCTGTGGAGGAGGATTTAGCGCCTTCTGCACAGGCAAAAAAAAAGATAGAAAAATGGGAAAAGTTTTTTAACGGGAATTCAAAAAAAGCAGGGTCGAATAAACAGCGACTGGTATCGAGATATTTGTTTGAGCATTTATTTCACGCGCATCTGCACTTTGAAAAAACTGATGATAGAGAATTTTATCGCCTGGTCCGATCTAGTACACCACCAGGTGAAGAAGTAAAGATCATCGCAACACGTAGGCCTTATGGTGCAAACGCCGGTGATATCTACTATCGCATCGTCAGGCACCAGGGTAGTGTTGTTGCCAAAGACCACATGGTTTATGAATTGTCTTCGCAGCGCATGAAACGCATTAAAGAATTATTTTATGATGTCGATTATGAAGTGAATGTATTGCCTTCTTATGCGCCGGAGGAGGCATCAAACCCGATCAAAGCGTTTGCTGATATACCCGTTAAGTCACGTTATAAATTTTTACTGGATGAAGCACGATTTTTTATAGAGGGTTTTATTAAGGGGCCTGTGTGCCGTGGCCAGGTTGCGCTCAACGTCATCGAAGATCAGTTCTGGGTAGCGTTTTTTGATCCTGAGGCGCCCATAGCTTCGTCAGACGATGAGTTCCTGAAAAGCAATGCCGATAAACTTGCATCACCATCGGAACTGGAAGATACCTTCAGGTTTTTGAGCGTGAACATGCACTACAAAGAACTGTTTCGAGAGTATGTCCTCGAACGTGAAAAAGAGGCTTTGACATTCCAGGCGATCGATCTGCCAGAGGCTATGAAATATTTATGGGATGGCGATGGCAAAACAAATAAAAATGCAGCGTTAACTATATTCAGACATCTTGATAGTGCTTCAGTCAGTTATGGTTTTTTAGGAGATTACCCTGAGACGGCGTGGGTCCTCGATTACTCTGTTCTTGAACGCATTCATTATTTACTGGTCGCTGGTTTTGATGTTTATGGCAATGTCGGCCATCAAATAAATACACGTATGTATATGGATCTGCTGCGTACTGAGGGAGAAAATTATTTTTTAGCTTTTTTACCAGTTAAAACTCGCCACCAGTTAAGAGAGAGCTGGTACCAGGGGCTTCGCCAGAGTAATAAAGATGATCAGGGTAAGGTTCAATGGTTGGAAAAGGAGTTAGTGAAAGGATATAAAACAGAAAATGCACAACGCGAGTTATATCACAGCATTGCCACTTATCTGGGGCAAGTTGCAGGTGATGGTGATTATATAAATCGCTGTGACAATGATGAATGTGCTCGTGCTACAGATAAAAATATCTTACGCGCAGACAGCGCAATGAAAAAAGCCACAGAGATGGATGGCGAGATCGTGCAGTTTTTACCTGACCTGACATTCGTCCGTGTTGTTATGGGTGGTGACGCAGAACAGGATCGTGCTTACACGATGATCTATAACAAAGCGTATAAATCAGTGAGTAATTTTTTAGAGGAGGACATTCTGGGAGATTTCCGTGATTACCAGTTTGATACGCAAACTATCGTTCCCTGGCTGGAAGGGTCATACCCTAGTTTTTTCTATGTTATAAAACTGGAAAATATAGAAGTATTTGTCGAACAATATAATGCGATCAGTAACATTAAAGAATATGAAACCTTTGTGACGCGTTTCGGAATTCGCAGAACCAATGAAGATTTCTGGTCACATGCCGACTGGTTTAATCAGCAGTATCTACGTGAGCAGCCAGTGTTATCTGGTATTCTTGATTTGAACCGGTACCAGAACCGGTAACTTGCGGTCACAAAAAAGCCGGTTGTGAAAACCGGCTTTTCTAGTATTAAAGGTGTTTATCATGATCGGCGTCGCTTAAGCCTCAAACGCTACGCGCATCTTGCCAAGCGCATTTTTCTCAATCTGACGGATGCGTTCTGCAGAAATCTGGTATTCAGCTGCCAGCTCATGCAGTGTGGCTTTGTCTTCGCTCAGCCAGCGGCGTCTGATGATATCCTGACTGCGATCATCCAGCATTTTCAATGAATCGGCCATCAGGCTTAGTTCCTGTGAGCGAGTATCATCATGCTCCAGCAGATGTGATGGATCCATGCTGCCATCAGTAAGATAAGCGGCGGGTGTGAAATGCTGCTCGTCATCATTATCGTTAGTCGGTGGATCAAATGTTACGTCACTGCCGCTTAAACGCGATTCCAT
>JADFWF010000051.1 GCA_015222965.1 Pseudomonadota bacterium
AGAGAAATCCGCATCGCCAATGACGCAAACTGTTTTGCGCTTTCAGAAGCTGTTGATGGTGCAGCTAAAGATGCTGCCGTCGTCTTTGGTGTGATAATTGGTACTGGTACAGGTGGCGGCGTAGTCATCGATCAAAAAGCACTGCTCGGCCCCAATGCGATAGCCGGTGAGTGGGGGCATAATCCATTACCCTGGCCACAGGATTCTGAACTGCCTGGCCCGGAGTGCTACTGCGGTAAACACGGTTGTATAGAAACCTGGTTATCAGGTCCCGGTATCGTCCGTGACCATGAGTTGCATAATAATGTATTTATCGATGCGGAAACACTGGATAATAAGGCACGTTTTGGTGACGAAGAAGCCGATGAAACGCTACGGCGATACGAAGATCGCATGGCGAGAAGTCTGGCACATGTGATAAATATTTTAGATCCTGATGCTATCGTACTTGGCGGCGGCATGGGAAATATTAAACGTCTGTATAAAAATGTGCCTGAAAGATGGGGTGAATATGTCTTTTCTGATACGGTGAATACAGAATTACTTGCGCCTGTTTATGGTGATTCTTCTGGCGTTAGAGGTGCCGCGTGGTTATGGAACAGCTAGACAATAAAATGAGTTCATCACTTGGCAGCTATAAGCTGCAACGCTATCCCGTACGCAAAAAAGAAACGTTGAGAGCATGGGATTCAGCTGATGAGTATCTGTTGCAGTATCTGGATGAAAACAAGCTGCTGCAGGCAGAGGTATCTCTGCTGATTATCAATGATAGTTTTGGTGGTTTGTCCCTTCCCTTGAGCAAGTTTCAACCTGTGGTCATAACGGACTCCTATTTATCTACCCAGGCGATACGATTAAATGCGCAGAGCAATGGCATCGACGAAGATCTGATAACCGTTATCGATAGTCTGGTAACGCCAGAGAGTACCTTGAATGTCAGGTCCAGGATCGGTAATCATGTCGTCCTGATCAAGGTACCTAAAAGTCTGGCGATGCTCGAAGATCAGTTACATCGAATTCGACCATTACTGGATGAATCGACAGTTATCGTTGCTGCCGCGATGACAAAACATATCCACATGTCGACGCTGGAATTGTTTGAGAAAATTATTGGACCAACGAAATCCTCGCGTGCACAAAAAAAATCACGATTGATATTTAGTCAGTTTGACGCAGATTTAAGCGTTGCAGATAACCCTTATCCGAAGTCCTATGCACTGCCGTATAAGCTGGATGATATCGATATAGAAGTAAAAAATCATGCGGCTGTCTTTTCGCAGGAGAAGCTTGATCTGGGCAGCCGGTTTTTTATAGAAAATTTACCTGTATCTGATCAGTATAAAACGATCGTGGATCTTGGCTGTGGCAACGGCGCACTTGGGCTGATGGCCGCGATCAAGAATCCGTTAGCAAAGATAATTTTTACTGACGAATCGTATATGGCGGTCGAGTCTTCGATAAGTAATTTCCTGTCTGTTTTTGATGATACCCGTGAAGCAGAATTTTTACAGACGGATTGCCTTCAGGGCGTCGAAGAGAATAGTGTGTCATTGGTATTATGTAATCCGCCGTTTCATCAGAATAATGCGATCAATGATAACGTGGCGTGGCAGATGTTCTTTGAGGCCAGGGAGGCACTGGAAAGTAAAGGTGAGTTGTGGGTTGTCGGTAACCGTCACCTGGCGTATCACGCGAAACTGAAACACCTGTTTGGCAGTTGTGAGGTGATGGCTAGCAACAAAAAATTTACAATTCTCAAAGCAGTTAAATAATAGAGTTGTTAGTTTGATGCAACACTCACGAGAGGGTTTGCTTGCAGTACATGCGGCGGTATTGATCTTTGGTTTTACTGCATTGTTCTCCAAGCTGCTTACTCTACCGGCTCTGGAAATCACTTTCTATCGCAGTGTTGTCGCCTTTATCGTCATCGCTATTTATGTAGCCTATAAAAAGCAGGCCTTTTTATTAGATAGCACGCGAGACTATCTGATGGCAGGACTGTTAGGCGTGCTGCTGGCGACACATTGGGTGAGTTATTTTTATGCCATGCAGATATCCAGCGTGGCTATCGGTGTCATCGCCTTGTACACATTTCCAGTCATTACTGTTTTTCTGGAGCCGCTGTTTCATGGTGAAAAGCCGCATAGTGCCGACATCGTTAGTTCGGTCGCCGTCCTGTTTGGCATCTATCTTATCGTGCCTGATTTTTCACTGGATGACAGCACGGCCCTGGGTGTTGCTGCAGGTGTTTTTTCTGCGTTTATGCTGGCGCTGCGTAATATCCTGCAGCGACGAAATTTCTCCGGTTATTCTGCAAGTCAGGCATTGCTCTACCAATCGGCAGTAGTCGTGCTGGCGCTGTTTGCTTTTATCGATGCAGAAACGATAAATATCGATGAAAGGCAATGGGCTTTGCTGATTCTTCTCGGCGTCGTCTTTACCGCTTTGCCGCATACCCTGTTTGCTTATGGTCTGCTGCACCTGAAAGCAAAGACAGCCGGTTTGATCGCGTGTGTGCAGGTTGTTTATGCTGCCGTGTTTGCTGCCTTATTTTTGGGGGAATGGTTATCTTTAAATGTGGTTGTAGGTGGACTGATCGTGGTTTCGGCTGCAATGTATGAGTCTTTGCCAAAAAAGAAAATTTAATTATCTGTTAGTATTTGATAACTGGCGTTTGGGAAAATATATCTGGAGTTTAGTATGAGACAGTTTTTTATTTCTATCATTTTACTTGCCATGGCCGTTCCGGTAATGGCTGACCCATATGTGGGTGCGGGTGTTGGATCTGCCTTTTATAAAGCTGACCTTACCGGACTAGGTGGAGGTGAGCTTGATGATAACGGTACAGGCACCAAGCTCTATGGTGGTTATGCATTTAATAAATATTTTGCCGCCGAGGCGTCAGTCTATAATTTTGCAGAAGCAAGCATCGGTGCTTTTGAAGTTTCCCCTGGTAATTTTGCAAGTGCAGCAGTTAGCATGAAAGGCGTAGGCGCTTATGCTGTTGGTATGTACCCGGTAAGTAAGAAAGTTAACCTGATAGCAAAGCTGGGTGTATTAAGCTGGGATGCAGATCTGCAGGCAAATTCGACTTCGGGCACAAATGACGGCACTGATCTGGCTTATGCATTAGCGGCATCTTATGGTTTTACAAAAGAGCTGCATGTTACGGCTGAGTGGGAAGCTTTTGAAACTGATAACCCGGAACTATCGATGTTTTCTGTTGGTTTTAAATTTATCTTTAGATAAAATATTTTATTGTTGCCATGTTTCTGGTGATTTCAAAACACGCGATACTGACAGCAGATATAACGTTCATGGATGAGTTGTTGCCGTGCATTGTTATGTGTGTTGTTAGATCTGATAATGCTAGCAGGTTTTCACTTACCCCAGAATTTTCTGAACCTAAAATAAGGTAGATTGGCTTCTTATTTGTTATTTCTTTCTTTATCTTATTTGTAAATTCAGCTGAATCTATCGGTATGCTTGAAGATGTGATCTCCAGCGAAATAATAAAGGCATCTGATTTTTTCAGCGTAGCAACAAGCTCTACAGCATTGTTATACTGCTCAAAAATAACGTACTTCTCAGTCGAACGTGATGTTTTTTTAATTTTGGTATTGGGCGGTATCGGTGTGCCGCCGCAGAGGTACAGTTTTTCGATACCGAGTGCGTCACTCAAACGAAATAAGCTGCCGACATTTAACGGGTCGGTAATATCGTTGGCAATAATGCTTAATGGGAATTTGTTGTCTGAGCTCTCGTGTTCTTTATGCGTTAGCTGAACATTATCCTGCACAGTAAAGTCCTTCAGGTAAAAAACCAGCTTTCGAGATTTTTTACCGGCTGATTTTCTTCCAGTTGTTTAAGCCCTTTGGTACAGCGCACGATCAGCCAGACAAAAGTGAATAACAAGATGAAGTAACCCAGGTTTATCGGCAGAGTGAGGATACCGATAAACACATATAAAACACTGATCCAGTAAGTGCGTATCTGGAAGCGGTAATGGCTCTGCAGCCAGGGTGCTGAATCAGCCTTCATCACATAAGCCATGATCAGACCTATGATGCCGGTGAAACCGACTATCGTGCCGACGATCAAAAGTATATAGATCACTTTGGCTGTCGGCAGGGTGTTTTTGTTTTGCTCTGTAGTCATTATGTTTTAAGTGAGTACTCTCGTATCTCATCTGTTAGCGGGCAATCGAACTTTAGATACGTTGCCTGTAATTGTAGATTCCTTTCTGATCTATCTGAACCATATAACCTGTCGCCAATGATAGGGTGGCCTGTTTCTGACAGATGCCTGCGGACCTGGTGTTTGCGTCCGGTTTCGATCTCGATGATCACACGGCTGTGATCTTCCCGTTCCTCGATCGAAATTATTTTAGATACAGCCGGTCTATCTTCAATATTACTCGAAATGATATGGGGCAGGCTAAGTTTTTCCAGTTTGCCTTCGACCGTTGCCGTATATTGTTTTTCGATCTTGCGTTGTTTGAACATTTTTGAGAAAGCCCTGGCCATCTTTTTTGAATGAGCGAGAATGATTAAACCATTGGCAGCGCGATCGAGCCGGTGTACCAGAAAGGCCGGGCGTTGTGGTTCGAGGTGTTCTTCTGCCCAGCGGTATATGGTGCAGTGGTCTCCCCATTTCGAGCCCTGTGAGTACATGCCGTATGGTTTGTTCCAGACACTGTATCCACCTTCGTCAGCAAGCAGCTCGGCTGTTGCAGGTCTACTGTTCAGAATGGCTTCATCGTAATAGATGTGCAGGGTATCATTCTCATGGACGGTTTTTTTTGCACGCCGCAAGCGGTGAATGCCGATGGCTGATTCTAGCCAGACACAACCCTTGGACATCGCGGATTTAAGTTTTTGTTTACTGAGAGGCGTGTTTTCTGCGAGTAGATCCAGCGCTAATAGATTAGCTTTGCTCGCGTTAATATGTGCTTCAAAGTGTGAAGGGTCTAATTTGTCCGAAATCATGATGAATTTTTAATGTGAATAGTCTGCTGAATGTACAGCTATTTCCAGGTCATCTCCAGGCTATTTCTATGTAACTTCGTGTTTTCACTATAAAAAGAGTATTATATTTCTCTAATATAGGTCATAATACACGAAGTTCGTCTTATTTCGGCTCAAATTCACAATATGCTGGGGACCCGCGCAGGGTCTGCCTGGATGAGGTGGCAAGGGCCTGTTGGTTTACCGGGGTTGGTAAATCGTGGCGTTTTCCATCCATTTTTTAGGCCATTAGTGGTCAGGTATTAGCATGAGCACAGACACTAGCAGTGACGTTGGCAGCGACGTTCAAGTCACGTTTGATGATTTAGCGTTAAATAAATCACTTCTTAAAATTTTAGATGAAGTGGGATATGAATCCCCTTCACCCATCCAGGCAGAAACCATTCCGCTGCTGTTAGCAGGCAAAGATATTATCGGCCAGGCGCAGACAGGTACCGGTAAAACAGCGGCTTTTGCATTACCGTTGATTTCGAACATGGATCTAAAACAAAAAGATCCGCAGCTTTTAGTGTTGGCTCCCACACGCGAGCTGGCTATTCAGGTTGCCGAAGCATTTCAAAAATATGCCACCTACATGAAAGGGTTTCACGTATTACCCGTTTATGGTGGTGCAGATTACGGCGGGCAGATCCGTTCGTTGAAACGAGGTGTTCATGTTGTCGTTGGTACACCTGGCAGGGTGATGGACCATATCCGCAAAGGCACATTAAAACTTGGTAATTTAAGCGCGCTGGTTCTGGATGAGGCCGATGAGATGTTGCGAATGGGTTTTATCGATGATGTCGAATGGATACTCGAACAAACGCCAGAAGATAGACAGATAGCCTTGTTCTCGGCAACTATGCCACAGCAGATCCGTCGCATCGCAACAAAATATTTAAATGATCCCGAACAGATTACCATCAAGACAAAGACCACGACGGTTAATACTATCCGTCAACGTTTCTGGCCGGTCAGTGGTGTGCATAAACTGGATGCTTTGACCCGTATTCTTGAAGCAGAAGATTTTGATGGCATGATCATCTTCGTGCGTACAAAAAATTCAACGGAAGAACTGGCTGATAAACTTAAGGCGCGTGGTTATAGTGCGGCTGCACTTAATGGCGATATCGCACAAAACAAACGTGAGCGTACGGTCAACAATCTGAAAAAAGGCCAGCTGGATATCGTGGTAGCGACCGATGTTGCTGCCCGTGGCCTCGATGTAGAAAGAATTTCACATGTGGTGAATTATGATGTACCGCATGATACCGAGTCCTACGTTCATCGTATCGGACGAACCGGCCGCGCCGGGCGTCAGGGTGATGCAATACTGTTTGTTGCACCGCGCGAAAAACGCATGCTCAATGCCATCGAAAGAGCGACCAGGCAGAAGATCGATATGATGGAGCTGCCTTCCACGGAAATCATCAATGACAAACGTATCGACAAATTCAAGCAGCGTATAACCGATACCCTGGCGAATGAAGATACCGCTATATTTACGCAACTGATCGAACAGTATCAACAGGAACATAACGTTCCTGCGACTGAGATCGCTGCTGCGCTCGCTCAGCTGTTGCAGGGTGATAATGACTTCCTGTTAACAAATAAACCACAGCGGAAAAAGCAGAATCGTGAAGATTGGGACCGCGATGACAGGGGCCGTGACAGAGGCAGAGACCGTCCTCGCCGTGACAGATCAGAACGTGGTGACCGTGAACGTTCGCCAAGAAGAGAGCGTCAGCCAAGGGATACTGCGTTAGATGAAGGCATGGATCGCTACCGCATCGAAGTCGGGCACGATCACCAGGTCAAACCCGGTAATATCGTCGGCGCCATCGCAAACGAAGCGGATATAGAGAGTAAATATATCGGTCGTATCAGTATCTATGATGATCATAGTACGATTGATCTGCCTGAAGGCATGCCAAAAGAGCTGCTATATACTTTGAAAAAAGTCTGGGTATCCGGCCAGCAATTAAAAATCTCTCTTGATGGTAAAGGAGATAAATCCCAGGGAGAAAAATCGGGTGGTTCTGACAGGCCTTCATCAGATAAGAAGAAGCCAGGCAAGCGTCATCCGGTTTCGAATCGTGATACTGATAGCGGGCATGGTCGTGATGGAAGAAAGGGAAAGTTAAGCCTTAAGAAGAGAGTACGTAGAAGATAATTTCTGGTTTGGTTTTTATGTATTAATTCAAACTATGGGTGTCAGGAATGGATGGCTGCTGTTGAGCCTAAAGAGAAGTTGGCAGTTATCAGTTGGCAGTCGTCAGTAAAAGCAAAACCCTAGCTCGTGCTACAACACACGTGGCTTTGCAGCTTTTTAGTTCTTAACTGCCAACTGATAACTGCCGACTGCCAACTTCTGTTAATGGCCGAGAACAGCCTACTAATAGCTTTATATCTTAAGATACAACCAGCCGGCTCCTGTTCTCTTAGCAACCTGTTCAGCAGCAGAAGGTGTAATCATGATCGATTTCATCAGCTGTATCGGGTCGCCTTCAG
>JADFWF010000323.1 GCA_015222965.1 Pseudomonadota bacterium
ATCTGTGAGATCACCTGACCTTTCTCAACACTGTCACCAACTTTGACCAGTAATTTAGCATTATGGCCATAACGCGTGCTGTAACCGTTACCATGATTTATCTCTACCAGGTGACCGTAACCATAACGATCGCCAGCCCAGGTAACAACACCACTGGCTACTGCAACGATACCGCTGCCTTCTTTGCCCGCGAAATCCATGCCTTTGTGCATGGCAAGCTTACCGGTGAACGGATCAGCACGTTTTCCATAATAAGATGAAGTCCAGCCTTTGGTTATCGGACGACCGCGTGGTTTAGATTCGCTTCTTAGCTGGCGGCTCATAATGACTTCTTCCAGCACTGCTAACTGCTCTTCACGCGTACTAAGCTGTTTATCAAGGCTGGCGATGACATCGTCAAAGTCCATACTGACTGTACTCCCGCTCTCACCAGGACCACCGTAAGATGGGCTATCTTTAAAATTAAATTCTTTTGAATCCAGTTTTGCGACTTTTACCAGACGCTGCCCTAAAGCATTTAATCGGATAACATTCGCCTGCATCTTACCTAAGCGTGCAGCCAGTGTATCAAGTTCAGATTCGGCAGATCGGCGTGCCTCTTTGATGAGAATTTTTTGTTTGGAAATATCACGTTCTAATATAGCCAGTTCATTTACAGCCGCCTGTGTTTTGCCATACCAGAAACCAGAACTCACCAGTAAGCCAGCAAAAAGACTTATAATGACCGAACAGGTAATTAACTGACGCGGCCCGTCAAGCTGACAACGAAGCGGTTTGCCTCTAAATTTTCCTACAAAAATGATATTCATACTTGGATTCTTACTAATTAAGCCCTTGCAATACTGATGATTATAGTCAATTCGTCGAGTTTTTTAGCACAATGAAGTCAATTAATGAGCAAATTAACCCAGAATTTGTGATCCAGGCCAAAAAACTGGCCGCATTCTCACGATTATTACGTCGTGTATTACCCCCCGAATGCCACGGCCACGTTGAAGTTGCCAATATTCGAGATCAAAATTTGATGCTGATTACCGACTCACCGGTATGGACAACAAAACTGCGTCAGCTAAGCCCCCAAATTCTGCAGTTCATACAGTCAAACACAGCTGGTGATACCAACCGAGCACCGATTATCCACCATATTCAAATCAGCACTCGTTACCATGCACCTGATTCCGGCGAACAACAGGCCCTGAATAAAAAAAATCGGCACAAAGTGCAGATCAGTGAAAAAACAGCAACCATGTTATCGCAATCAGCCGACAGCATCGAACACCAGCAGCTGAAAACGGCACTATTAAAAATCGCCAGTCACGTCAACAAACAAAACAAACCAGAAAAATAGATCCGTTAAACCTGAACCGGGATCAGAGACAAGTTTGCCAAACGACTTATGGTGATCCCCTAAGAAACTGACTAAAACGTTTGCAAAGGCTGTGCGTATGAAATAGGTGAAGAAGCTTTTTCATCTTCAAACGTCACCTCTTCCCATGCATCCTGGTCGGCACACAAGGCTTTTAGTAATTTATTGTTGAGCGCGTGGCCAGAACGGTATCCAGAAAATGCACCGATGGAGCTGTGCCCCAATAAGTACAGGTCACCGATCGCATCCAGAATTTTATGTTTAACAAATTCGTCTTCGTAGCGTAAACCATCTTCGTTGAGTACACGATATTCATCGACAACGATAGCGTTATCGATGCTGCCGCCTAAGGCTAAATTGTTTTTACGCAATGCTTCGATATCACTCATAAAACCAAAGGTACGTGCGCGGCTGACCTCTTTAACAAATGAGGTGGTAGAAAAATCGATCTCGGCTGTGCAAGGAGCATCTTTAAATGCAGGGTGATCAAAATCAATCGCAAAACTTACTTTAAAACCGTCAAAGGGATCAAAGCGTGCCCATTTACCCTCTTCTTCGACAACGACGGATTTTTTGATTCGGACAAATCGTTTTGGCGCTTCCTGTTCGACGATGCCGGCCGACTGAATTAAAAATACGAAAGGACCAGAACTGCCATCCATGATCGGTACTTCAGAAGCACTTACATCGACGTACGCGTTATCGATTCCCAGGCCTGCCATCGCAGAGAGCAGATGTTCCACTGTAGAAACACTGACACCGTCTTGCTCTAATGTTGTCGACAGCATGGTCGCACCAACATTTAAAGCCGTGGCTTTTATTTCTACCGGTTCATTTAAGTCGACGCGGCGAAAGATGACACCCGTGTCTGGCTGCGCCGGACGTAATGTCAGATATACTTTTTCACCTGAGTGTAATCCAACACCAGTTGCACGAATTACATTCTTTAATGTTCTTTGCTTAATCAATATGTTCAATCCCATTGCCCAACTTCAAGGTTGTGGCAGAAAATTTCGGTAAAAATCGCCGTATTATCACATAATTACGGTTTAAATTGGAAGCTCGTCATTAAACTATATCGTTAACAAGCTTGTTCTTTCACCCAAATAACCTGCAAACACTTCACCGTTATTAAATAAATACAAATTAAATCAATAAGTTAATAAATCATGCATTAATTTATCTGATTAATCTGCCTGTCGGCGTAAAAATGCAGGTATATCCAGCATTTCTTCATTATAGCCACCATCTGCCGAAACAGGCTCGGCATGTGGTTTCACATGCCGGGTAACAGCGGGTTTTGCCAGCTCATTATAATCAGGTTCTTCTTCGGTCGCTGCCGCTTTGACTACTTTGATTTCAGCCGGTGCTTGTACAGGAACCTGGGGCTTTACTGAGTTTCCTAAACCTGTAGCAACCACAGTCACTCGAATTTCATCGTCCAGTGATTCATCGATTGCCGTACCCATAACAACGGTTGCATCTTCTGAGGCAAAACCATTGATAACCGCACCGATATCCTGGAACTCACCCAGAGTCATATTTGCACCGGTAACATTTACCAAAATACCGCGTGCACCAGCCAGATTCACATCTTCAAGCAAAGGACTCGCGATCGCAGCTTCTGCTGCTTCTTTTGCACGTTCTTCACCGGTAGCTCGACCTGATCCCATCATGCCCATACCCATTTTAGACATCACTGTTCTTACATCAGCAAAGTCGACATTGATCACACCTGGGTTGGTGATCAGTTCGGTGATACCCTGTACTGCACCGCAGAGCACATCGTTGGCACCGCTAAATGCGTTCATCAGATCAAAGTCGCGGCCATAAACATCCAGCAATTTATCATTTGGAATAGTGATCAGAGAATCAACGTGGCTACTTAATTCTTTAATACCCTGCATCGCAATTTTCATTCGCGATGAACCTTCAAAAGCAAATGGTTTAGTGACAACACCAACAACCAGTATGCCCATCTCACGGGCAATCTGAGCAACCACTGGTGCAGCGCCAGTACCTGTACCGCCACCCATGCCGGCAGTAACAAATAACATGTCAGTATTCGCGATCGCCTCCTGGATCAGCTCACGATCTTCAAGTGCCGCCTGTTGACCGACCTCAGGGGTCGCACCTGCGCCCAGCCCTTTTGTTATGTTGCTGCCAATCTGTAATGATTTAGCACCTTCAAAACGGGTCAACGCCTGCGCATCAGTATTCGTGCAAATAAAATCTACGCCGTTGATACTACTGCGCACCATGTGCTGTACAGCATTACCACCACCGCCACCAACACCGATGACTTTTATTACCGCTTCTTGTGCACCGGAATCCATCAATTCGAACATAGGCATGATACTTCTCCTCTTATTAATTAATTTGTAATTTAGTTATTTAGTTTTTTTACTGCTAATTTTTTTGTGTCATGTAGTCAGGTTAAAAGTTTCCCTGGAACCAGCTCTTCATCCGCTCAAAAACTCCTTTAACACCACCTTCCATCATGATGTGACTGGTGCCATTGTTTCTATGCTGGTTACCAAACAGCAATAAACCAACACCAGTCGCATAAATCGGGTTTTTCACTACGTCAGATAAGCCGGAGACGTATTGTGGTAGGCCAAGTCGTACCGGGGCATGGAAAATCTCTTCTGCCAGATCGATAACGCCTTCCATTTTTGAACTGCCACCGGTCAACACGACACCTGCCGCAATGATTTCTTCGAAACCGCTGCGACGTAATTCTGCATGTACCAGGTTTAGTAATTCTTCATAACGCGGCTCGACCACCTCCGCCAATGTCTGACGTGATAGTTTGCGTGGCGGCCGATCACCGACACTGGGAACCTCGATAGTTTCTTCAGGGTTTGCCAGCTGGCGCAATGCACAGGCATATTTTATTTTTATGTCATTGGCATATTGTGTCGGTGTGCGTAATGCCACAGCGATATCATTTGTCACCTGGTCACCGGCAATCGGGATAACGGCCGTGTGGCGAATAGCACCTTCGGAAAACACAGCGATGTCTGTAGTACCGCCACCGATATCGACCAGACAAACACCCAGCTCTTTTTCGTCTTCGGTTAATACTGAATAGCTCGACGCCAACTGCTCGAGGATGATGTCATCAACTTCCAGACCACAGCGACGGACACATTTGATAATATTCTGCGCAGCACCGACCGCACCGGTAACCAGATGCACTTTGGCTTCGAGGCGAACACCGGACATGCCGATGGGTTCGCGTATACCTTCCTGATCATCGATGATAAATTCCTGCGGCAATATATGCAGTACGCGCTGATCAGCGGGTATCGCAACGGCACGTGCCGCATCGATCACTCTATCCAGGTCACCATTGGTCACTTCACGTTCACGGATAGCGACGATGCCATGCGAATTCAGACTGCGTATGTGACTGCCGGCAATGCCTGCATAGACAGAGTTAATCTCACAGCCTGCCATCAACTCGGCTTCTTCTATCGCATGCTGAATCGACTGTACTGTTGATTCGATATTTACCACCACGCCTTTTTTCAAGCCGTTTGAAGGATGCGAGCCAAGACCGATAATCTCGATTTCACCTTCGTCATTCACCTCACCGACGATGGCGACGACTTTTGAGGTACCGATATCGAGACCTATCAACATATTTTTATCAGACTTTTTTGTCATTATTTCAAGCCTCTGCCTGTTGTACGTCATGCAGCTGTACGGCAAAACCGTTTGGATAACGCATATCAATAACCTTAATGTTTTTATTTGTTAGAGCGTTGTTAGCAGAGCCATGCCCTACCGCCAGTGAAGGCAAGATTCGAACGAAGCGCTGCAAACGTTTCTCGGTTTCAAAACGCCCCAGCTTCACGTCGATAAAGTTCATAACGCCCTCTGAATCCGTACTTTCCTGATTCTTGCCTTTTACATTCTTGTACTCTGAAACGACCATCTGCCACGACCTTCTCTCATCAATATCCAGGCGTACCACTTCAAACTCGAGCAGAGCCATCTCCTGGTAGAGCACGTTCATGAATTTCCAGACATTATTATGGTGACCTTCTGGTCCGTTCAATTTGGGCAGATTCAATTTATTATCAATTTTTTCAGGCTTAAATACTTCACCGGCATCATTGATATATCCATCAAGATTCCAGTAAGCAACCGGCGTCTGCTCGGTAATGATCACTTCCAGATTTGCCGGCCATTGCCTTCTCAGAGAAACATTTTTCACCCATGGCAACTGTATTAAACTTTCACGTATGCTGTTCAGATCAACTGTAAAATAACCGCCGTTGATATTGCTTATAACCATCGATTCAACCTTGCTCCTGTCCAGAAAGCTAAAAGAACCGGCCACCGCAACTTCTTCGATCGGTAACACCGTAGGTATCTCTACCTCTTTTATGAGCAAACCAAGATAAACTATTACTACACCGCCTATGACGACAGGCAACGTTTTCAGTATCTTTTTTATCAGCGATTTTTTGTTTTTACTTTTCATCTTTCTCTGCCCACTATTGTGGACGCTGCTCACATTTAGCCATTGATAAAATCTTAACGACTAACTCTTCGAATGATAAGCCTGCCTGTTTTGCCGCCATTGGCACCAGTGAATGACTGGTCATTCCGGGAACGGTATTCACTTCGATCAACCATGGCTGGCCATGCTCGTCGACCATGAAATCAACGCGCCCCCAGGACGATGCGCCTACCGCGTTAAATGCCTGTGCTGCCAATACCGCAAAGTCAGCTTCCTGCTCCTCCGACAAACCACAGGGACAGATATATTGCGTATCATTCGCTTCATACTTGGCATCATAATCATAAAATTTATGCGACGTTTTAAGCTTGATCATCGGTAGAACCTGATCATCTAACATCGCAGCGGTATACTCATCACCTTCTACCCAGCGCTCGGCAATAACGGTTCCACCGCACTGTTGTGCTTTTTGCCACGCCGGTATCATCTCGTCTTCTCGCTCGACTTTGCTCATGCCGATGCTCGAGCCTTCGAGCACAGGTTTAATAATTAATGGCAGCGACAATCTCTCCACCGCCTGCTGACAACTTTTTTCTGAATCGAGAATACAAAATTCAGGTGTCGGCAAACCCATCGCCAGCCATATCTGTTTGGTTTTTAATTTATCCATCGCCAGTGAAGATGCCATCACACCTGAACCGGTATAAGGCACAGACATGAGCTCTAACAGTCCCTGCATAGTGCCGTCTTCACCGCCACGGCCATGCAATATGATAAAAGCTCTTTCATAGTTATCATTCAGCAATTCACTAACGATATCTGTATCTACATCGATGCCATGTGCATCGACACCTTTGCTTTTTAATGCCTTCAACACCGCGCCGCCACTTAACAGCGATATCTCACGTTCAGCAGACAGGCCGCCCATCAGAACAGCAACCTTGCCAAGTCTCCCAGCATCAACTTTTTTGGCATCCGAGACCATTACTGTTCGCCTCCTGTCGTCAGTCTTTCACCGACGATTTTCACTTCCGGCTGCAGCAGAACCCCATGTGTATCGTTAACAGTTTTCTGGACAAAATAAATCAGGGATTCGATATCTTCGGCAGTTGCATTGTTTTCATTGATTATAAAATTGGCATGCTTTTCTGAAACAACTGCGCCACCGATGCGCTTCCCTTTAAGACCGCATTCTTCGATCAACTGCGCAGCATATGCCCCTTCCGGATTTCGAAACACGCTACCACAACTCGCCACGCCGGTAGGTTGCGAGACAGCGCGTTTAGCAAGCAACTGTTTGATATCGATCGTGTTATTTTCTGCCTGCTGCTTTTCCAGTCTCAGAGTCGCGCTGACAAACCATTCACCCTGCAAGCCATTAACAAAACGGTAACCATATTCAAACTCACTGGCATCACGTTTTGTTATCTCGCCTTTATGATTGAGGGTTTCAACCTCGATGACCAATGGCCATGTTTCACCACCAAAAGCACCAGCATTCATCGCCAGAGCACCACCGACCAGGCCGGGGATGCCGGCAAAAAATTCTGCGCCGGATAAACCCTGCTTACTGCAAAAACGTGCAAGTTTTGCACTGGCAACACCTGCTCCGACATAAACGCTGCGATAATCAGAGCCATCATCGTCGAGCAATTCCAGCTGGTTCATAACACCTTGTGTCGCGACAACGGTACCGTTAAAGCCACCATCACGTACCAGCGTATTACTGCCAAGGCCCATCCATAATAAATCTTCATCTCGTGGAAGCGTAGCGATGAAGTCAGCCAGTGCGACCAATGTCTGTGCCTGTACATATTGTCTTGCAACACCACCGGCACGCCAGCTGGTATGCCTGGACATCGGCTCGTTATTTATAATCATTATGTCTTCAACTTTATTCATAGCATTCATGAAATTTACGCTTCCAACGATTCTTTTAACTGCGATGCGATACGGCCAATGCTGCCTGCACCCATAGTTAAAACAAGATCACCATCCTGCAAAATGGATTTCAGATCATCCCCAAGTTTTTCAACATCCTCGATAAAAATCGGATTCACTTTTCCTCGAGCACGGATCGCTGCACATAATGCGCGGCCATCAGCACCGGCTATCAACTCTTCCCCTGCCGCATAAACTTCAGTCAGCATCAACACATCACAATCTGCCAGCACCTGTGAAAAATCTTCAAACAGATCACGGGTCCGGGTATAACGATGGGGCTGAAAGATAGCAACCAGTCGCTTATCCGGCCATGCATTTTTTGTCGCGTTTAGCGTTGCCGCGACCTCTGTCGGGTGGTGTGCATAATCATCAACGATGGTCACTTCACCTTGTGTTAAATTTGCCTCACCATACATGTGCATACGGCGACCGATGCCTTCAAATTTTTCCAGCGCAGTCTGCATATGTTGAATAGAGACACCGAGCTCATAGGCTACACAGATCGCTGCCAGTGCATTTAACACGTTGTGGCGACCCGGCATATTCAAAGTCACTTGAAAAACGGTTTCGGCCTCTGGCAACAGAACATCAAATGTTGTTTTTGAGCCCTGGTAACAGATATTCGAGGCACGAACATCTGCTTCGAAATCGATACCGTAACGAATTATCGGCCGCGTTATCTCAGGCAATATACTTCTGACTTCTTCATCATCAACACAGACAACTGCCAGACCATAAAATGGCAGATGATGTAGAAATTCAACGAAGGTCTGTTTAAGGCGCGAAAAATCACCGCCGTAGGTCGGCAGGTGATCAGCATCGATATTGGTCACCACAGACATCATCGGCTGCAGATATAAAAATGAAGCATCACTTTCATCTGCTTCAGCAACCAGGTATTTACCCTTGCCTAACCGTGCATGTGTTGACGAACTGTTTAGTTTGCCACCGATGACATAGGTCGGGTCTAGCCCCGCTTCCTCGAGCACGCTGGTAACCAGTGATGTGGTCGTGGTTTTACCGTGTGTTCCGGCAACAGCGATACCATGACTGAAACGCATGAGCTCAGCAAGCATCTCGGCTCGCGGTACAACAGGTATGCGGTTTGCTTTGGCTGCTTCGACTTCGATATTGTCACTGCCGATAGCGGTTGAGGTCACCACTACATCGACATCACTCACGTTGTCTACAGAATGCGAGTGGTAAACTTTTACACCAGAGCTTTTTAGTTGCTCGGTTACCACATTGCTGGCAACGTCTGAACCACTTACATGATAACCCAGTGTATTCATCACATCAGCGATTCCACTCATACCTGCACCGCCGATACCGACAAAGTGCACTTTACGTATGCGCCGCATAAATTCTTTAAGGCTGTTTGGTTTAGCATGGGTAGACTGCGACATCAGACGAGACCTCCTGCAGACTGACAGGCATCAGCGATGGTTTTCGCAGAGCCGGGAATAGCTAATTTTCGTGCAGCGACTGCCATCTCTAACAGTTTCGTTCTATTGCCCGAGAGTTCTCTGATCATATCTGCCAGCCAGTCTGTCGATAATTCATCCTGCTGCTTTATGATCGCTGCACCAGATCTCTCCAGATAAAGTGCATTCTGCGTCTGATGGTCATCGACAGCGTGCGGGTATGGCACTAATATCGAAGCGATACCTGCTGCAGCCAGTTCAAAAACCGTCATCGCGCCGGCACGACAGATCACCAGATCAGCCCACTGATAAACAGCCGGCATGTCATCGATAAAGGCTTCAACCTTCGCTTCGACACCCGCATCGCTATAACAGGCTTTTGCTGAATCGATATTTTTCAGACCGGTCTGGTGGATAACTTCAGGTCTTTCGTCTCTATCAATTTCAGCGATAGCCGATGGGATAAGCTCATTCAATTTTACCGCACCCAGACTTCCGCCGACGACCAGTAAACGTAATTTTCGCTGCTGTTGCGAGAAGCGACTCTCCGGGTTTTCGATCTCACAGATAGATTGCCTTACCGGATTACCGGTTGTTGCCGCATTTTTAAACACGCCAGGAAAAGCCTGTAATACTACATCGGCAAACTTTGCCAGGATCGAATTTGTCATGCCTGCGATAGCATTTTGCTCATGCACTAAAAGCGGCTTCCTGATCAGCCAGGCCATCAGACCACCAGGGCCCGATGCAAAACCGCCCATACCCAGGACGGCACATGGCTTTCTTCGCAATAGAACAGCCAATGCCTGCCAGCACGCCATCGCGATACGAGCTGGCGCTAACAACAAGGTCAGTGTATTTTTGCCGCGCAGACCCGTGATGCTCATCCACTCGATCGGATAACCTGCCTGTGGAACAAGCCTTGATTCGATACCTGCTTTTGTTCCCAGCCATACCACGGGGATACCACGAGAACGCAGTTCATCTGCGACTGCAAGCGCTGGAAAAACATGTCCTCCGGTGCCACCGGCCATGATCAATACAGGGCGAACATCGATCATAATAATGCACCCCCTGCTGTGATGTGCGCTACTTTCTTTCGTGTCGCGATTTTACGATTTTGACGACCTGTACGTTTTTGTCTGGCAGACTTTTTACTGGCCTGTTTTGCCGCGCCACTTGTTTCATAATGAATGCGCAGCAGCAAGCCAACAGCAGCACAACACACCACCAGGCTACTACCACCGTAACTCATCAGTGGCAGGGTTAATCCTTTTGTTGGTAACAGGCCTATATTTACACCCATGTTGATAATGGCCTGCATCGATAACCAGATACCGATTCCATAAGCCAGATAAGCAGCAAAGTAGTTACCTGATTTTTCAGCCTGTGAAGCGATCTTTAAGGCCCTAAAAAACAGCATCGCATACAATAGAATGACAACGGTCACACCTATGAACCCCAGTTCTTCTGATAACACGGCAAATAAAAAGTCCGTATGCGACTCCGG
>JADFWF010000052.1 GCA_015222965.1 Pseudomonadota bacterium
GTTGTGGCAGAAGGCGTCGAGACGCAAGATGTCTACGATATACTGGAAATTCTAAGCTGTGATGTTATACAGGGCTATCACATCTCACGACCGGTGCCTTCAGACAATTTGGAGCAGTGGTTAAATTTACGCAAGAACGATGGTATAACTTCTAAAGTTAACAATATTACTTATCTTTATAACTGATCTGCGTTGTATCGTGTCGGACCTGGTGTGGTATTGCCGGTTGGAAATAATTACAGTCAGGGAAGAAGTTAAATGGTGGTGGAGTAGAATCTTTAACCCACTAGAGTGGTTTTTGGTTACCGGGTAACATTTTCGTCACTTGTCAGCCAGTCTATTACGTCAGTTTGTAATTTCTGATACTCTGGACTGGATGATGGTTTGTGTTGCCATTTAGGATTCTGGCGAAGAACCTTCACAGCTTTATGCCATCGCCTGGGCAGAGCATGTTCTACATTATCAGAGAGTTGTATATTGTTCTGGGCAGCGTGCCCGCGTTGAGTCAGGGTGTGCAGTAATTTACGTTGTCTGAGGTACAGCAAACTGACCGTGTCATCATCAGCGCACAACCATTTGTGCCCTTGCCAGGCGGCCACCAACTCGTGCTGATAACGCCGCAATGTCGCCCAGCCCGCACCCAATGCTGCGCCCAGCATAGCCGCTGCGCCGAGACTCATGCCACCTACCATCAAATCAATGCCAGCACCTGCTGCAGCACCTTTCAGCGCAGTTGCGCCTGCGTTCAGGCCAAAATCCTTTAGCGCATGTGGAGAGAATATATCCAGTTCCCATTGCCCATCGCGGACCGCTAATTGTTGCAGGTCGACATCCCTCTGCGTGAAAGCAAATATTGTAAGCAGATCCCGTAATGCCAACCGCTCTGCTTCGCGCACAAAGGCCTGCATCGATGCCACATCGGCATCAGAGATGCCTTCTTCAACCGCTACTTCACGTCGATAACAGGCAACCTCAGTGAGCAGCTGAAAGATACGTTGTGCAGCTGCCTGAACCAGGTTGTTCCATATTTCCTGTCGATATTCGATCAGTGTCTGCAGTGCATCGTAACGTTGTTCGAGCAGGCTTTGAAGTTTTTGGTAGAGCCTTTTCTCGGCCTCAAAATCAAAAGCAACGGTATCAAACTCCAGCGCTGCGTGCAGATTGAACTGTGCCATCTGCTCCCGCCAGCGCCGCAGGGACTCACTGTTGCCAGCGATAAAGTTAAACACCGGAAGAATCGGTTTGCCGGCCTTGCTCAATATTTCAACTTCATCACTATACTTGCCCAGAAGGGGTTCGCGCACATCAATTATATAGAGCAGCACATCACTGTTGAGAGATTGCCGCAGTACCTTGGTCTCCTGTTCGAAATCAGGATATTTTTCTGTCTGTGATATGAGGTTGCGTAATAAATCTGCAGGCAACTTAGCTTCAACTGTTTTTGACAGATCCTCTAACGCCTGTAGTAAAGCGCTCGAATCCTCAAAACCGGGGGTATCAAATAGATTCAATACCGCATCATCACCGGCAAAAATTATCGACTTTTCTACAGAACGTGTGGTGCCCGCTGTTTCATCGATGTTGCCAAACTGATCATCTCTCAGCAGGGTACGGATCAATGATGTTTTGCCGGCATTGGTGTGTCCGACCACAGCAATATTTATCGCCGGGTAACTGGATTCGTGTTTGATCTCTGTCATACGCTTATACCATAATCATAGTGATGACATGATCGGCGGGAACATTGCATGCATCAGCTAATCGGTACCAGGCCGCCAGTCGCGTGCTCGAAACAGGTTCATCTTCGTGTTCCTTTAATAAAACCAGCCAGCGTTGTGCACTGCTCGACATCAGGCTGGCGATGGTACGTTGTACACCGCGATCAGGGGAGCGAGCAGATGATACTGCTACAGCGACTACCGGGTGTTTATTATCTTGCAGCCGTTGCAGAATAAGTCTCAGTGATTCACGATCAATTACCTTCCCCAGGTTATTTGTCCTGGTAATAGATGCAGGTGGCCAGCTCATGTTATCGCCGAGTTCGACTGCCACCCATTGTGTCTCAACGGGAAGTGCATGCGGCACAGGTGTTTTGAGCTGCGTTTCAGCCATAGCCGGCGGCGAGGTATCAGCATCAACTATTTCACCATGGCTTGCCAGTGGCATCAGTCGTTGACGCAAATTAATATAATATGGCAGGTAATAATCCAGCGTGAAAAGATTTTGCGCCCGGCGGCACATCATCACCGACCAGCTCCAGAGTAGTATCCGCGGCGCGATGCCAAAACACAGCAGCGAACCCAGCAGGAACTGCGCCCAGGCGTAGCGATGTTCAACAGTTAATGTTTGCGCGGTAGCAGACGGCAGTGAGCCAATTCGCGTTTCCAGAACCAGGTCTGCCGAAGGCGTTGCGAAGCCTAATAACTCTAGTGGCACACTTAAAACGGCCGTCATTTTTATGAAGAGGCTGTCAGATAACAGTGTTGTACCCCAGACAAAGTCATACTGGCGAACCATTAACAATAATACTAAAAAGCCCAGGCCTGTGAGCAGGTATACCAGCCATAGCTGGTGGCTCAGTTTACTCAGCTGCCATTTCCCAACAGCGCCGGAAAAATGACAGTCCAGCCATGCCCTGTCAGCCTGTATGCTGTTCTTATTATTGCCAGTATCGTTAGCCTGGCTTCTGCTTTTGAGCTGCTCGGGTAGCCAGCCTGTTAATCGGGCCAGTATACCTGAGGTCAAACCTTCTATATTCAGACCGATGCCTGTCAGCCACAACAGCATCGAAAGTAGATTAAAACCAAGCAGGACCAGTAACAGCCAGTAGATGTTGATGGTATGACTGTCGGTGATTGCGTATATGCTGCCCAGAGCACCAAGCAAAGCAGCTACAAAAAAAATCAAAATTTTGACATGGCGCGATAGTCTCGCCGCGTGTGCTAGCAACAAAGATAAACCATGCTGTTCGACGAGGCACTTAGCCCGTAACCATAGACGGTCTTCAAAATCTTTGCCTGCATTATGATCAGAAAAATCTTCTTCAGTATTGCAGGCAAGCGGATGCTCCGTTTCCATATAACGTATCTGTTCGATCAGTAAATGCTTGTCGAAATGAGAAGTTGCCACTACCTGATTAAAGCCTTTGTTGTTCTAAATATCGGGGTATTTTATCTAGCCTGCATTCATTTGTAACTAAAAGACTGCTAGTAGTAAATTTATTTGTTTGATACTTTGATCTGTTTCTGAGTATTTATTTCAGTCTCGGTAATAGAGTGCTTATAAATTCTAATCGTGCAGCGACTCCCCTCGATTAAGGGCTGTCGTCGTCATTAATCTACCCTTTGCTTGTGCCTGTTCTGAGTTACATTTTTTGTATCATCGAGTGCTTCGATATTTCTTTGTGATGTGACCTCTTGCCTAACACGCATGAGATAACCTCCCAGCGCGCCACCACCGACTGCAAGTGTTAACAAGCCCAATGTAAGAAGCTGGCTGAATATCATCAGTGAGCCAGCGGCAACAATACCAATAAATCCCGCGCCCAGTTTAAAGCTGGACCTGGCGTGTGCACGATTGGTCTCTTTACGAATTTCTTCATGACTTTTACGGATAAGTCTGGTCTTTTGGCGTTCAGCGTTAACTCGTAACTTTTCCCGCTCTTTGGAAAACTCATCTTTGGCGTTTGCCAGTGCATCTTTTTTAACATGGCTGGTGATGGAGGCAAACCAGAAGGCGGAGACCAGGCCAATGATGAAGGTAAGTAATAATACCGCCAGCCAAAGCTCCTGGTCATCTGATTTTATTGCCGCAAGCGTCATAGTAACAGTAGCTGCTTGTATGATCAGAATGCCTAGTAGGTATTTCAACATGGTGATATCTTAGTCAGAATCTACTTGTTGAATCAAGTGCCAAAAGCTATGTAAGCTGTCAGAGTATTAATTTGCGGTGAGTCTGGATTTCTGCCCCGCCAACTTATAATCAATGGATCTGGGGGGTGGAAAATTCCGTAAGCGGATGATTTGGAGAGGAATAAATGGTAGGCCTGGAAGGATTACAGCCTACATCCCTGTAGGCTACCAAAGGCTCGCTTCGCTCATGAAAAATCGTTCCTTACGATTTTTTCGAACCTTCGACCTGTCGATTAGTGAAGTCAGGGGTCTTGCTTGTTACGTGTTTTCATTGTTAATAAATTTAATTCGGTCTTCTTCTGTAGCGCCTTCTTCACATTCCCCTCTCATTTTCAACTGTCCTCTCCCCAGGTAACTATCAAGTTCAATATAACCTTCCCGGCAATAACCCGAACTTTTCAGTTTTAATTCAAGCATGTCATTAAAATATGGTTTCATGCCGGCCTCATTTGCAGACTTACCGCCGCCCTTGCTCCCGTAGCCACCACTTTTACCACCGCCCATGCCTTTACCGCTTCCATGCTTGCCAGTACCCTTGCTGCTACCGCCACCACGCTTAGCGTTGCCACTTGCCTGTGCCGTGGTATTTGTCAGGCTGTAATTGAACATTTTAAGTCCACCAGGTTTAATATCGGTAACAAATACCTCTTCTACTTCAGAAGATTCCCACTTATTGCTTGCACAAGCCGTCAAAGACAACAGTAGTATCAAAAAGTAAATTTTATATTTCATCTATGCTTGTCTATTTAGTCCTATATGGCGTTCGGACTTTTTTTATAACCTATGAAAGTTGCAACCCCCATCAGGAATAAGCCAAGCAGTATTAATACTGGTCCGATACCCGTACCTAAAAGCATTCCTGCCCAGCTAAAACCAAAAACGCCTAAGAATGCCATTCCTGCATGCATTGTAGTGCCAGCAATAAAAATCCAGCTTAGAATTTGTTTATAAAGTGATGGGAGTGTAAGTAATCCAAGCATCAGTCCGACGATGATATTTAGTAAAGCTTCCAAATTACCATGTGCATGAGGGCCGCCTTTAATGGTATCAACGGTTATTCTGGCGTTTAGGTTAGTATTTAATGCCAGAATCGCTTCTGAATTGGCTTTTGCAATTTCATCTGCAGTCATCTCTTCCAACGTTTCCGTATTTTCAAATTCAGACATAACTATTAATTGTAAATCAGATAATACTCTCTGTTTTTCCAGTGATGCTTTTTCAACATCGGGTAATAATGTCACAACCATATAAGGCCCTAAGCTGGCGGTGATGACTAAAAACAGGAAACCGAAGACTATATTCTTTTTACCTTCCATTATATTCTCCTATGTAAGTGAGTTTTTGTTAGGTTATTTTTCAGAAACTTCTAAACTGTAGATTACATGACGCGCCGACTAATAGTCCATGGGACTATGGATGAGGATTTTCGTAAGTGGGAGATTTTAAATGAAAAAAAGGTGGGCCTGGAAGGGCTCGAACCTTCGATCTACCGATTATGAGGCACGGCTAGCGAGTCTTGAAACCTACTGAAACAACTCTGTGTAGGCATTTGGTAGGTGAGTCTATACCGGTTTTCTTAGCACTAGTACGATCGGAGCATGCTTTTACATGTGCTTATTTGTGTGACTCTGTTCTATGGTTGTTAGCATCTTTCTGTCCTTATCGATTATTTTGTAGAAGACGTACAGGCTTGTGATCGACCAGTTAGAGTCACCCTCTCCCTTGGCGCCGATATAGCAATATAAACCCTGTTTCCCACAGGCAGGCCTTATCTGCCAATTGAAGTCGCAACTTAATGCTGGTAAATACACCTGTTTTTAAGTGATGTGAAAACACCATCTAATTCCCCGGAATGTTTATAACTTATTGTTTATTATTGAATAATATTAATATGAACGAAAATGAACGAACAAACATCTAGGTATATTGCTGCCAGTTGATTGAAAATCCATTGTGTAAAAAAATGAAACCAAAGGCAGCCATCATGGCTGGAGGCAAAAATGAAAAAAACTATTAATAGTTTATTCCTCTTCGGAATAAGCTTCTTATTATCACATGCCAGTCTTGCGGATGGTGGGCGTACTGATCTGGCTGGTCCGGGTGAGGCGGAAGTTGTCGCAGGTACAGGTTACCAGCATACGCTATTCGATAGTGCTGATCAGAAGTGTCAGCACTGCCATAATGATCTCTACGATACCTGGAAGACATCCATGCACGCCAAGTCGTGGAAAGATCCTATCTTCCAGTCCAAGTATCAGGATTTCCTGAGACTGCAGGCCAGTAAGATCGGTGCTGTGGGCCCGACGGGCACTTACCAGGAAGGCACGATTCAGAAAACTGCCAAGGTCTGTATCAAGTGTCATGCACCAACCGCTTATTACTCTAACGACTACAAGATTACGCTGACAGAAGTCGGAGATCAGAATGTTGATGCGAATGCTTTTGAAGATGCAAAAGCACTGCAGAGTAACCTGGCGCCAGCCTATAACCCTGCTGAAGCAGCGACAGTTACCTCGATGGCCAAGACGGGTAAGGTCTACACTGTTAGCTACCACATCGGTAACGGTCATAACCGTGAAGGCATCAACTGTGCATTCTGTCACAGTGTGGAAACCGTTCGCATGATGAATGATACCGATGGCGACCTCGGACAGTACACGCTGAAAGGCCCGATGAAGATGGGCCCTATTGGTCCGGTGGTACGTAACCCGGGTGATACGCTTTTCTATAACCCTGATGCAAGTACGCTGGATATGAACGCATTCTTCGCGCTGATCGGTCCAGAGAAATATGTCGATGCAGCGGATACGCCGAAACAAGCGGGTGATTATGATATTGCTAAAGCCGCTGATGGCCGTTACACCATGAAGAGCACGCCGACTGGTTGTAACGACCCGGATGATGCAGACGGTGACGGCGATAAAGAATGTCACTTCACAGGTGGCCCATATTATGGTCCCTTCGGTATCACCGGTCTGAGTAACAGTCGGGACGATGATGTATCTGACCGTGCCGCACTGGTTAAAGGTGACTTCCAGGCAGCTGTTGATGCAGAGCACGGCGACAAGTTTGAGTCAAAACATCAATTCGCTGCCTACGGCAAATCATTGTGTCTGTCATGTCACCAGCGTTCGTCTTTGATGCTGAATCCTGAGTCTAACGGTGAAGCGGGTATTCAGGCGGCTGGCGATAATCCTGACCAGTTCCTTGAGCTGTGCAGTACATGGACAGCGATGAGTGATGGTGTCGGTAATAACTACGAAGATACCAAGACATCACCTAAATGTCAGCGTTGCCACATGGAGCCGCTTACTGAAAAGAAAGGTGTGGCTGTAACAGCACTGCATCAGTGGGACCAGCCAGATACGCTGTTCACCCTGGCAGACAATCCGGACCTGACCAAACACTTCCTGCCGAGATCAGA
>JADFWF010000324.1 GCA_015222965.1 Pseudomonadota bacterium
CTCTCTGAAATCTGTTTATAAGCCGCACGACTGCCTGTTTGCTGCCACAGCTCCATCGCGGCTATCGGCTGCAATGTGGGCATGCTGTACTGGCGGATGGTCTGTAGCAGGTCCATCAACAGGATGAAACTTTCTGCCAGCTGCTGATACAGTTCCGCAATTCCCTGCTGTGTCACCGTGCTGATGTGATGGTAAGCCGAACGACCGAGGTCGACATAGTAGGTCACCCCGACCTGTCTTTTTTCGGCAGATTGCGGGTAGAGGCCGGATACCAGCAGACACTGGTCGCCGATGTTTCGTAACTGCTCGCTGCGTAAACTGCTGCTCAAGTGATGGGAGTTCAGATAATCGATAGCAAGGGCGTGTGAATTGAGTTGCTGGTCTTTGGCAAAACGCATCAGCGTGAATACCAGGTAGCTTTGCATGGCTTCATCAAGCTGGCAGCCATAGTCCTGTTCGGCTTCGCGTACCAGCGCGTGCCATTGCGATAATTCAGATGAATCTAAAATGAACTGTTTACTCATGTTCTCATCCTCTGTTGGCATAGATGATCTTTTTTTGAGCATTTTTAGGGTGACTATGATAATTAATCACAGTCACCCATATTTATAGTCCTTTTTAGCAGGAAACACCAAGGAAAAGCGTACTTGAGGTATACTTCGCACTTTAAATTTTAGATAAGATTTTTTACATGGCTTACGATGTTTCAACATTTCAGGGACTAATCTTCGCAGTGCAGGACTACTGGCAAAAGCAGGGATGTGCGGTATTGCAGCCGCTCGATATGGAAGTGGGGGCGGGTACTTTTCATCCGGCAACATTTTTACGTGCGATTGGCCCAGAGCCATGGCGCGCGGCCTATGTCCAGCCTTGTCGCCGTCCGACCGATGGAAGATATGGTGAAAACCCAAACCGTTTGCAGCATTATTATCAGTTCCAGGTGGTTTTAAAGCCGTCACCGGATGATATTCAGGATCTGTATCTAGGCTCACTGGAAGCACTGGGTTTTGACCTGCTGGAGCATGATGTGCGCTTTGTCGAAGACAACTGGGAATCACCAACACTGGGCGCCTGGGGCCTGGGCTGGGAAGTCTGGCTGAACGGCATGGAAGTCACTCAATTTACCTATTTTCAGCAGGTAGGCGGGCTCGAGTGCCGACCTGTCACTGGTGAGATTACCTACGGCCTGGAACGTCTGGCGATGTACCTGCAGGAAAAAGAAAGTGTGTTCGATCTGATCTGGACGCGTGGGCCGCAGGGTGATGTGACCTATGGTGATGTCTTCCATCAAAATGAAGTCGAGATGTCGACCTACAATTTTGAGCATGCAGATACTGAGATTCTGTTTAAACAGTTTGACGATAATGAGTCTGAGAGTCAGCGACTGATCGAGCTGGGTTTGCCGCTGCCAGCGTATGAAATGGTTCTGAAAGCGTCACATGCTTTTAACCTGTTAGATGCGCGTCATGCGATCTCGGTCACCGAGCGTCAAAGATTTATTTTAAGGGTGCGAGCGCTTTCGAGAGCGGTTGCGCAGGCGTATTACGATTCACGTGAAGCATTAGGCTTTCCCATCGGTAACGATGCCAAGGTTAAGGGAGATGCGGCATGAGCACGGACTCCAATAATTTACTGATAGAACTTGGTACGGAAGAGCTGCCGCCGAAGGCATTGAAAAAATTGTCTGCTGCGTTTACCTCAGGCATCGTCGATGGTTTAAAAAAAGCCGGCTTTAAAATTAACGAAGTTGAATCTTTCGCTGCCCCGAGAAGACTCGCGGTGCTGATTAAAGATGTCGCTGCATCGCAACCGGACAGAGAAGTCGAGCGTAAAGGTCCGGCACTAAAAGCGGCGTATGATGCTGACGGTAATCCGACTAAAGCGGTTATGGGTTTTGCCAGGTCATGTGGTGCTGAGGTCGATGCGTTGCAGCAGCAAGAGACCGATAAAGGCGTCTGGCTGGTTTTTAAAGCAACAGAAAAAGGCCAGGTTCTGTCTGCCCTGATCGAAGACGTCATCAACCAGTCATTAACAAAACTGCCTGTCCCGAAGCGTATGCGTTGGGGAGATAACGACGTAGAATTTGTGCGTCCTGTGCATTGGCTGGTTTTGATGCATGGTGAAAAAGTTATCGATGCCGAAGTTCTGGGTTTGAAATCATCTGCAAAAACTTTTGGCCACCGTTTTCACGCGCCGGCTGAAATTGTTTTAAAACACGCCAGCGACTATCAGGAAAAGCTTCTGTCACAAGGTTTTGTTATTGCTGACTTTGAACAAAGAAAACAAAAGATTAGACAGCAGGTTATCGATGCGGTCAAAAAGTTGGGCGGGGAAGCCGTACTGGACGAAGACCTGCTTGATGAAGTGACAGCATTAAATGAGTGGCCGATAGCAGTTGCCGGTGAGTTCGATAAGATGTACCTGGACGTGCCAGATGAAGCATTGATAAAAACGATGCAGGATAATCAGAAATATTTCCCGGTAAGAGACAGTTCGGGCAGCCTGAAAAATTATTTTATAACCATCAGCAATATCGATAGCAAGTCACCGGAAAAAGTAAAAGAAGGTAACGAGCGTGTAGTTCGCCCGCGTCTGGCAGATGCGATGTTTTTCTGGGAACAGGACCAGAAGCAGCCATTAGAAGCATTTGATCTGGCATTAGAAAAAGTCGTGTTCCAGTCAAAACTGGGAAGCCTCGCAGAGAAAACGCAGAGGGTAATAAAACTAGCTGAAGAGATAGCCGGGCAGCTAAATGCAAATATTGATTACGTCAAACGTGCTGCACTGTTAAGTAAATGTGATCTGATGACAGACATGGTAGGGGAGTTTGCATCCCTGCAGGGCGTGATGGGTAAACGTTACGCACAGAAGGCCGGTGAAGCGGATGAGGTTGCAGAAGCGCTTGATGAGCAGTATAAACCACGCGGTGCCAGCGATGAAACTGCCTGTACTACGACCGGCCAGATACTTTCTATCAGTGACAAACTTGATACGCTGGTTGGTATTTTTGCGATAGGCCAGAAACCGACGGGTGAAAAAGACCCCTACGCTTTGCGACGAGCATCGTTGGGCATCCTGCGGACGCTCATTGAGCGCCGACTTGATCTGGATCTTAAGCAGCTGATTTCAGTTTCAGCTGAGTTGCTCAAAGATAAAGTCAATGCAAGCAAAGTCGAGCAAGATGTGTTTGATTATATTCTTGAACGCTTACGTGCTTATTATCTTGATCGAGACGTTACAGCCGACGTGTTCGATGCGGTATCAGCCTTGTCGCCTTCACGGCCACTGGATTTTGATAAACGTATAAAAGCAGTTTCGGCCTTCCGCGAATTAGCTGAAGCGGAAAGTCTGGCAGCGGCAAATAAACGTGTCGGTAATATTCTTAAAAAATCAGCCACGGATGCTAGCACAACGGTTGATGAAAGCCTGCTGTCTGAAGAGGCTGAGAAAAAACTGTTTACGATATTGAGCGCACTAAGCCAAACAGTGGAACCGATGTTTGATTCCGGTGATTACGAAGCTGCATTGAGCCAGCTGTCAGCACTGCGTGACCCAGTCGATGCGTTTTTTGATTCAGTGATGGTGATGGCGGACGATGAAGCGATAAAAAATAACCGCATCGCGTTATTAAATTCCATGAACCAGTTATTCCTGCGGGCAGCTGATCTGTCACGTCTGCATCAATCAGCGTGAGCAGTCGGTATATCACATGAAACTTATTGTCCTCGACAGAGACGGCGTTATCAATCACGATTCTGATGCTTATATCAAAAGCAAAGAAGAGTGGCAGCCTATCGATGGCAGTCTGGAAGCGATCTCACGATTGAATCATGGTGGTTATACGGTAGTGGTCGCGAGTAACCAGTCCGGTCTGGCCAGAGGTTATTTTGATATCGAAGCCCTGTCCGCGATGCATAAAAAAATGGATGATATGTTGACTAAGGTCGGTGGCCGGGTCGATGCGATTTTTTATTGCCCACATGGGCCTGATGATGCCTGTGACTGCAGGAAGCCGAAGCCGGGCATGCTGTTAGAGATCGGTCAGCGTTTTAATGTTCCATTAAAAGAAGTTATTTTTATCGGTGATAGCATTACTGATATTAAAGCGGCAAGCAATGCAAACTCCCAGGCTATGCTGGTACGTACAGGCAAAGGTGTAAAAGCTGAAAAAATATTACAAGCGGAATGTAAAGCGAGTGTTCCTGTATTTGATGATCTGGCCGCAGCGGTGACTGCAATATTGCAGTAGTCTATCGTATGGAATCTGTTTTATGAGTTCTAAGCCTGTTTTATTTATACGCTCCTTATTGTTCTGGATCGGATTTATTCTTAATGTGATCGTATTCGGCCTGTTGATCGTGTTTTTATTTTTTACACCGTCATCTTTCCGTCTTAAGATCGCCCGTGTTTGGTCCTATTGTAATAATTTCCTGTTAAAGATTTTTTGTGGCATCAATTTTAAAGTTGAGGGCAAAGAAAATCTCAATGTAGAAACGGCAATAATATTGTGTAAGCACCAGTCGACCTGGGAGACACTGGCGCTGCATTCTTTCACACCTTATGTGCGCTGGGTATTTAAACGTGAGCTGATGAGAATCCCGGTGTTCGGCTGGGCTCTGGCGCTGACAGATCCCATCGCGATCAATCGCGGTGCGGGTAGAGTGGCGATCAAGCAATTGATTAGCGAAGGCACAAAAAAGTTAAACCAGGGAAAGTGGATGGTTTTGTTCCCAGAGGGAACACGCACGCCGCCCGGTAAAACCAGGAAGTATAAGATCGGTGGTGCCTTGCTGGCAGAGAAAAGTGGTTACCCGGTGATACCGATCGCGCACAACGCGGGTGAGTTTTGGCCAAGACACAGTTTTATAAAGTGGCCGGGTACCATAAGTGTGGTCATCGGCCCCGCCATCGAATCAAAAGATCGTAGTGCAGAAGAAATTAACGCTGACGTTTTCAACTGGATAGAAAAAACCATGAAAGAGATCAGTGATGAATCTCGATGGAATCGTTAACCGGTCAGATTTGTTTTGGATGTATTAGTGCAAGCTTGACCTTGCAGCGGATGCTGGAAATCGGATGGCTGTTGTTGAGCTTTAGGAGAAGTTGGCAGTTTGCAGTCATCAGTTGGCAGTAAAAGCAAAACCCATCGTCTGCGCCGCTGAGAACGTAGGTTTTTAGTC
>JADFWF010000325.1 GCA_015222965.1 Pseudomonadota bacterium
CTGTTGAAGTTAAAAATGTAACAGAGTCCAATACTCCTGCATTGATATCGCAAACTGTCGAGCCTTTTTATGGCTGGCAACAGGCGGATTCCTTCGTTAAAGATCTCTGGCCACATGCCCAGAAAGCAGCTGAAAAATTAGGTATTTCTACTAAAGTGCTGGTCGCACAATCAGCCCTGGAAACTGGCTGGGGGAAACATGCCATGAAAAATGCTGATGGCAGTGTGGCGTTTAATCTTTTTGGAATTAAAGCCAGCAGTGGCTGGGCAGGGCAATCGGTAACTCACAACACTTTGGAATTTCGTCAGGGAGCGATGCAGAAAGAAACCGCCAATTTTCGTGCTTATGATTCAGTGGCCGATTCACTGGACGATTATGTGGCTTTCGTTAAGACAAGAGCACGTTATGCACAGGCACTCAATCATAACGGCAGTGATTCACATTATGTGAAAGGTTTACAACAGGCGGGATATGCCACCGATCCTGCTTATGCCAGCAAGATAAATAATATTATGAATGGCCAAACATTCAAACAGGCTGTGGATGCGTTGGCTGATGCTGACCCGGTTGGTAATCGCCAAATATTGAGTTAAGGAGAAGATTATGCCAGACATGTTAAATACCGCCGTCTCGGGTTTGCTCAGTTTTCAACGAGCATTGAGCACCACCAGTCACAATATCGCTAACGTCAGTACCGAAGGCTATAGCCGTCAACGTGTGGAAATAACCACGCAGTTTCCATCCCAGGTTGGAGGCATGAACTTTGGTAATGGCGCTGCTATCAATTCGGTTAGCCGTGTCTACGATCAGTTTCTAACATCTGAAGTTAGAGGCACTACCTCAACCCATAGCAAAATGGATTTACTGACTGAACTTTCCAGTCATGTAGATAATGTATTAGCCGATCCGGTTGGAGGCATCTCACCCATAATGCATGAATTTTTCGCTGCCGTTCAAGATGTCTCAGATGATCCTTCATCTACTACTGCTCGCAATAACATGATCAATGTGGGTAACACACTAACTGCACGTTTTCATAACATAGATGAGCGCTTCCAGCAGTTACAGGAAAATACCAGCAAAGATATACGCAACGTAGTAGACGAAATTAATAGTATTGTTGAAAGTATTCGCCAGGTAAATTTAGACCTGGATAAAATCAGTACCGGTGGGGTTTCTAGCCAGCAATCTTCAGATTTGCTAGATACACGCGACAAGTTGCTTCAGGAACTGTCGGAAAAAATTGATATAACCGTCGTCAATGAACAGGAAAATAATTTATCGATCTTTATCGGTAATGGTCAGACCGTATTAAATGGCACCAGGGCTTTCACCCTGGGAGCAGTTCCAAACACCGGTGACCCGTCACAGGATATTATCGCTTACAACGGATTGACCCAGATAACCGATATCAGTTCGGCACTCAAAGGTGGTGGAGAACTTGGGGCCTTACTGGAATTTAGAGATACTGTTCTGATCGAAACACGTAATGATCTGGGCCGCGTCGCTATTGCCATGGCTGACAGTTTTAATGATCAACATCTCTCAGGAATGGATTTAAACGGGGATCTGGGAACCAACTTCTTTAGTTTTGATGACCCACAGGTGCTCACCTTTAGCGGCAACACAGGTAGTGCCACGATCAGTAGTAGTATCAGCGATATTTCAGCTCTGACTCGTTATGATTATACACTGCAATTCGATGGTACCGACTGGACAATAACATCTGATTCTGGAACCGTTTCAGCAGCCGTGACAGATATTTCACCACTGGATACCACTATCACCTTTGAAGGTATTACTTTGACGGTTGATGGAGCCACTAACCTATCAGCAGCTGGCGATAGATACCGGATAAAACCAACCCTGGAAGGTGCAGCATCGATAAATGTGCTTGTCTCTGATCCTTTGTTAATCGCGGCGGCTGCTCCAATCCGTACCGAATCCTCTTTAAATAACCTGGGTACAACGGCTATTTCTGCAGGTGAGGTTACTGATGTCACAAATGTAAATCTTCTTAATTCTGTGACTATGACTTTTGATAACCCTGCATCCACTTTCCGATCCACATCGGCGGTCACTGTTAACGGTACGTCTTATGCTATAGGTGCGGCAATTCCATTTACTAATGGCATGACTGTAGAGTCAAACGGCTGGCAGGCAACAATTTCCGGGATACCACAGGCAAATGATGTATTGAC
>JADFWF010000009.1 GCA_015222965.1 Pseudomonadota bacterium
CAGCTAAGGGGCTGGTATAGACATCTCAGTATTTTTTATTATGTCTTCAGCCTGCTCTGGCTGCTCATCTTCTTGCTGTTTATCTCGGAAGATGAGTACAAACTGCACTATATAGCGATATTTACCGAGATCGGTGCAGCTGTCGTGGCTTCTGTTTTACTGGTTCCTGACAAGCGGCTGTTTAAACCGACCGTAATCACCCTGATGTTGCCGTTGGTTATCTATTTCGCCTTTATCGGTGAGTGGTTTGGTTATGTATTGTCCGTCTTTGCCTGTATATTCACCTGGGTGCTGATCTATGCCGCAGAGAGCAGCCATAAATTATTGATACAGACGAACTTTCAGGCCAATCATGACTTTCTTACCGGGCTGAAAAATCGTTATTATTTTATCGGTTACCTGCAGACACTGATGTCCACGCTGCAGCGCTCACATACCTGGTCGTATTTATTATTGATCGATCTTGATCACTTCAAGACGATCAACGATTCGCTGGGACATGATATTGGTGATCACCTGTTACAGGAGGTATCAAACAGGATCGACACGCAGAAAGATGATGACAGTCTACTGGCGAGGTTAGGCGGTGATGAATTTGTCATCGTCGGCCTTGAATACGAGGATAAGGCCGAGTGCCGTAAACAGGCTGAATCGATGGCGAATAACATCTTACAGACGCTTAAGGATAGTTATCAAGTCGATCTGCATAGGCTGTATATCAGTGCCAGCATAGGCGTTAACCTGATCGATGGTAAAAATGATGATGCCAACCGCCTGATCAAAGAGGCCGACATCGCCATGTACGAAGCGAAGGACAGAGGCCGTGATGGCGTTATCGTGTTCGATGATGCGATGCAGGAACGTATCGAGCATAATCTTGAACTCGAGCAGCTATTGCATTTTGCTCTGGAAAACAATGAGCTTAGCCTTAACTACCAGCCGCAGATGGATAAAGACGATAATATCATTGGCGTGGAAGCGCTGGCACGTTGGAACAATAAAAAACTTGGGCCCATCGCACCCGCTGATTTCATCCCTATCGCTGAGCAGACAGGTTCGATAATAGAGATCGGGGGATTCATCATGGAAACAGCTTTTCGAACCTTGAGCGAATGGCAGAAACTGGGCGTCTCAGTTGATCAGTTCTCTATCAATGTCAGCATGCGCCAGTTTTTCTATTATGATTTTGTTAAGGACGTGTTTGCATTGTGCGATAAATACCTCACCGAAGAAACCAGGAAAAAAGTAATCTTCGAAGTGACAGAAAGCATCATCGCCGAGGATGTTGATAAGGTCGTGAACATCATGGAAAAGATAAAAAAACTGGGTATCCGTTTTTCTATGGATGACTTTGGCACCGGTTACAGCTCTTTGAGCTACCTGAAACGTCTGCCGATCGATGAGATAAAAATTGACCGCTCTTTCGTGTCCGAGTTAAACAGAGAAACGACTGATCAGGTAATGGTACGAAGCATCCTGTATATGGCCAAACATTTTGATCTGAAAGTGGTTGCCGAAGGTGTCGAAACAGAAGAGCAACTAGCTATCCTGCGTAACGATGACTGCAATTTTTACCAGGGATATTATTATTCAGCCCCGCTCAGCTATGATGATTTTGTAGATTTTTATAAAAAGTAACCACAGCCTGTAATCTCGATCAACGGGAGACTTGACCGTATTATTGGGTTATTTTTTCCCGACGGCCTTAATCTTTTCGATCAGCTCGTCTGAATCCCATTCTACGCCGCCGAACAGTGTGTAACGGATGTTACCTTCAGGACCGACGATGAAGTTTGATGGGGCAGCGAAGACTTTCCAGTCACCGATGCTCTGCCCGTCTTCATCCATTAATATGGTGAATTCAGGTTTTACTTCGCTGACAAACTGTTTTACTTCTGCTTCGGTTTCGCCCATATCTACAGCGAGGATCTTGAAGGGTACATCGCCCATCTTTGCTTTCATCTTGTTCATCGATGGCATCTCCTGGCGACAGGGTCCGCAGTAGGTTGCCCAGAACTGTACCAACACGACCTGTCCTCTATAGTCTTTCAGGTCGTGTGTTTTTCCGTTGAGATCTTTTAGTGTTAATGCCGGTGCGGCAACTTTACCTTCGACGGGTTTCAGGGTTGCTGCCTGCACAGACGATAAAAAAAATGGGCCGGACATACCAAGTAACACAACAAGTATTAATAATCGTTTAATCATCGGTTTTTAATTCCTAGAGATAAAATAAGCTTACTTTGATAAGTCCCGCCATCTGCGAGGTAACGACGTCTTCTGACCGGTTTGTGTCCTGCCGTTTGAAAAAGAATCCGCGCACATTAGGAATTACTTTAGCTGTAACTGTGCTGCCGCTTTTTTGTAACTCATTGCTTAGTGTATTGATGCCCCAGCGGTTCGGTGTGCGCCCGCCTTCGAGCAGCACGATGGGTAAACGGGTTTTACCGACTGCATCAACATATTCGGGCATTTTTCCCGGTACGGGCGTTTCTTTGAACAAGCGTGGGAACATCAGTATTGCGCCTGCCAGTGTTTCTTCATTACTGGCTTCCCAATGGCTGGCCGCGCGTAGTATCAGTTCGGTGTCGGGGCCACTGGCGACGAGGTATACCTTTTTGCCAGTTTTAACGGCTGCATCGATTATTGCTGTGAGTGTGTCGGTGGAGATATCCGCCAGGCTGCTGCGAACCTTGGGCAGCATAAAGCCGGATAACATGTCTGGCATCCAGACTTCGATGCCGTCATCAGCCAGCGAGTTCGCAGTTTTTTCTTCGGCGATGCTTTTGCCTTCATCACAGGGAAACCCCAGTAACAGGACATTGCCTTCTGCCGGAAACACGCGGACTTCGATATCGGCCTCATCGGTTTCGATAACTTTAATTTCTTTTGCCTGAACATTGGTCTGTACGGCTGTAGTAAGTACGAGAAGTATCAGGCTGAGCAATGCAGTTTTTATATTCATCATTGTTTTGTTTGGGTTATAAATAATCGTCGTCTAACAATGCTAAGCTACGCGCGAAAACGGGAACCTTACTTCTGCAGCGGATTACCGCCATCAAAAGTTACTTACAAGTTAAGCGATAACACTATGATTGTTAAAGAATTAATTTCAGAACATTTAACTTCGAAACATTTGAATCGATTTTTACACCGACGTTTTCTGACAGGCATTTTAGCATTAACAGGGGTTATGCCGCTTTGCGCTATATCAACAAACGCTAATATATCACAAGTTAACTTATCGCAGGAGTTCACCCGGGCACTGGAATTGGCACCAGATGTCAAAAATGGTGAAAAAATCTATCCTTTGTGTGCCAGTTGCCACATGAAAAACGGTTGGGGCAAAAGAGACGGTAGTTTTCCGGTTATCGCAGGCCAGCACCGCAATGTGCTGATAAAGCAGCTGGCTGATATCCGCTCGAAGAACCGTGAGAACCCTACCATGTACCCTTTTACCGACCCGGGCTCTATCGGTGGCATGCAGGGTATCAGTGATGTTACTGCCTATATCGCCTCGATGGAGAAAGACCCTGAGCCTGGCGTGGGTGATGGTAAGAACCTGGATCTTGGCAAAGACATCTATCAGAAGCGATGCCTGCGGTGCCATGGCGCCGAGGGCCAGGGCAATAATGAAGCCTTCTTCCCTCGCCTGAAAGGACAGCATCATGCTTATCTGCTGCGCCAGCTAAAATGGATCCGCGACGGATATCGTAAAAACGCTAACGAAGTGATGGTGACCGAGGTTAAGGCTTTGTCTGACGATGAACTGGACGCGGTGGCAGATTATTTGTCCAGGCTTTGAAATGCAGGTGTGACTAAATCGTCTGGAACGATTTGAATGCAAGCCCAAACGGGGTGAGGCACATTGTTGGTAGTTTGTGTTGGCCTCATCGACAACTGCTCCAGTGTTGCCATACACTTTGCAAGTATTTTTGTCATCAGTAACAAAAATAGTGTTAATAGCATTGTCCATAGATTCACAATTAAATAATTGTAGATGAACTAATCCTGATATTTCCAACCTTCACTTTCGGCAATCATGACAATCTTTGCACTTGCCCTGGCGTCAGACAAAGCCTCATGGTGATTCAGGGGTATATCTAGCGCATCACACACATTATTCAGTTTTGTCGGGTTTATCCCCCATTGGCTCCTTGCTAGCCTCACTGTACACATAAATGGCACATCAGGCACTTGTATGTCATATTCTTCACAACATTTATTAAGTACGCCTTTGTCGAAGGGCGCATTGTGTGCAACTAAATATTCAGCCTGGCTGATTATCTCATCAAGATTTGGCCACAACTCTTCAAATGTCATCTCGTCTTTAACATCATTCCACGTAAGGCCATGAATATCCGTGAATAAAAATTGCCTTGTAGGTGGTTTTATCAGAAACACCTCTTCAGAGATTATTTGACTATCTGCTACAGTTACCAACCCAACTGAACAGGCACTAGCTCGGCTATTATTTGCAGTCTCAAAATCTATTGCAACAAATTTACTCATGTCTTCTACCTTTACATACCACTTGTGACTATATCTAATTTCTATTTACGAAATACGAAATTAAAAATGAAAGATTATTATGATTCTACCCTATTGCGCCTGCGTGATGATCCGTTTCAAAATATTTTGCAGCTGTGAAAATTCAGGCTCTTTTTTACTTATATCAACAGGCTCATCACACAGATACAGACTACGGTTGATCTCGATCATCACAGATTTTACTCTGGAGTCTTTACCGTAATATTGTAATGGCACGATTGTACCTGCATAAGGTTTATTAACCGATACTGATAAATCCTCCTCGACAAAACACTGTGTCAGCAACTCCACAAGACTGTCAGGGGTATGAAAGCCGTCAGTGCCAATGCAGATATCTGGCCGTTCAAGGTGCTGGTCTAAATCCACAGGCAACGGACGAGATGGAAATGAATGTGCATCAATGATGAGTACTGAACCGGATGCCTCCAGAGCTTGACTGGTAAACGCTTCAAGTCTGCGATGGTGTGGCCAGTAATAGTCGTTTAGCAGTCGGGCTCTATCTTTAACAGAACATCGCCGCCGCAACACACCACCATCAACTGTGCGCACATACACAGCCCCCTGCCCGTATTTAGACATGGGCTCAAGGTTATCATCAGAAAACCGTTCAAGATCCGCCACGTAGCGGCTGACAGGGTATCGACGTACAGAGACAGAATCATTCTCAATCGAAAACTGTTCATCCGTATAATGGTCAGTCAGCCGGTCCAGTTCATCCTCGAGCTCCCGGTCACGCAGACAGAACGAGCTGCGGACATCATCCGGAATCGTACGAGAAGCATGCGGAATATGTACGATGGTCGATGTAACAGGTTTCATGTAACCACCCTGTAACCGCTGTATCCCCTGTGAAACCTGACCCACTCATTCGCTTCATCGACCCCATACGCAGACTGGATCTGTATCGTGATGCTCATCTCGTTTGCTATATCATCTCCCGGATCGACCGCACCTTTATCGACCTTACCCGCACCATAGACCGCGATGGCTTTGTCACCTGGGAAATATTCTGCATCCAGCCAATCGGGTATTTCGGGTGCTGCTGTAGACAGGTAATATGAAAAAGACTCACACCTGTCAAAATATTTATGGATCATCGGGTTCAGGTGCCCACAAAAACAGGGTCAGAGAGCAATAAACTCTAATATTAGAAACAATTGCTCTCTGACCCCAATTGTTTAGTTTCAATTGTTTTTTATCTTGCGCGTTATTTGTCATCGTCCTCTTTAATTGCTTTAATTGACCTTCTGATTTTTCAAAGGATTCATTCATGGTAAGTGATCAGCTTATAATTCTCGCTGTACTGTTTGCGACGATGGTCATGTTCCTCTGGGGACGTTGGCGTCACGATCTGGTTGCCATGGCTGCTTTGCTTGTCTGTGTGGTCACAGGTCTGGTACCGGGGAATGAAGCTTTTTCCGGGTTTGGCCATCCTGCGGTAATTACCGTGGCCTGTGTGCTCGTGCTCGGTTATGGCCTGCTGATCTCCGGCGCAGTTGATACCCTGACCCAGCGATTCATTCCAGCATCGGCAGGTCCGACCTTGAGTATCTTTGCACTTATAGGCCTGGCCGCCCTGTTATCGGCCTTCATGAACAATGTAGGCGCCCTTGCGTTGCTGATGCCTGTCGCCATTCAGATGGCGGCCAAACAGAACATGCCGCCGGGCAAGATTTTGATGCCACTGGCCTTTGGCTCAATTCTGGGGGGCATGACCACACTGATCGGCACACCGCCCAA
>JADFWF010000053.1 GCA_015222965.1 Pseudomonadota bacterium
CACCGGCAGTACCTGGGCATTTATGAAGGTGCTATGAGTTCACCCACAGCGCGCGAATATGTCGAACAGGCAGATCTTATTTTAATGCTCGGATTGACCTTAAACGATGTTGATACCGGAATCTATTCTGCCCGGCTGGATCCAAACCTGATGGTACGTGCATCAAAAGGTGAAGTTTTAATCAGCCACCACCGCTACCCGGACATTGCGTTGTCCGACTTTGTGACTGCACTGGCAAACAAAACGACGCACTACACACATGACTTTCCAGCACTTATGAAAAAGCAGGGGTTACTGGACTTTCCGCAAAGCGGCACAAAAATCCACATCGTGCGACTGATCGAACGCTTGAACCAGATTTTGGGCCCCGAACTATCAGTGACCTGCGATACAGGCGACTGTCTGTTTGCTTCCATAGAATTGTGCGTACCCGAACACAGTAATTTTTATGCCTCCGCCTTTTATACCTGTATGGGATTTGCCGTACCTGCCGCTCTCGGTGCACAGCTATCCGACCCGAAACAACGCGCACTGATTCTGGTCGGTGATGGCGCTTTCCAGATGACTGGTACCGAACTATCAACTCATGCACGGTTCGGCCTGGCTCCCATCGTAATTGTGTTTAATAATCATGGCTACAGTACCGAGCGGTTTATCATGGAAGGCCCATTCAACGACATCAGTGAATGGCGCTTTGACAAACTGGGAGAAGTATTCGGTTCTATTCAGGGATACAACGTGTTTACTGAAGAAGAATTTGATAACGCGCTAAAACTGGCTATCGTTAACACGAAGCAAATAAGCCTGCTTAATGTTCACTTGCAGAAAGATGACCCCTCACCCGCAATGCGCAGACTGGGTGCCCACCTGGGCAATCTCGTTAATGGTAAAAAATAGATTACTCTATTCGTAAGACCGAATAGATACTATCAGCGAATTTCTTCAATAGTATATTTCTTATCCATCACCTCCGGAGTAATCAAGGAGTAACCCTGTTGCTGCCAGTGGGCGAGCTCGGTGATGGCAGAAGGAGCCACTTCAATAAATTCGTGAAAATCTTTATCTAAATATCCAAAATCTGCCGCTGCAAGCCCGCATACCCTGAATTTAACACCTAGTGCCGCATAATACCGCATGCGTTCAACGGCATCTTTGTATTTCTCATAATTTTTTTTTACCACAGTGACGATTTCAGTACCATGAATGATCACCACAATATCTATAAATTCAGGCGCATAATTATACGGCTCTTCACCCAGAGGAATCATCAGCGAGCGAATCCAGTACAACGCTGAATTAATTTTTTCGGGTTCGTCAAAATAGAAGTCGTAAACAACTTTCTGCTCAGCGTAAGGTGTTTGCACACGTGTTGCACCGTCGGCAAAACATGTAAAAGGTAATACAAATAGAAGTAAAGCAGCAGCTAACCGCATGTTTCCCCCTCATTTATAACCATAAGTTTAATGATATAGCGCACAAAAACAATCCAGGGTACCTCTGATCAAGTCTATAATATTTCTGCGCGACCTAAGGGTATAGTTGTAAGACGAAAAGTGAGTTAATGGCCTTAGTCCTTAACAAGCTTTGCAACGCAGCAAATGTGACCTTCAGATCGCGCCCGAAGGGGCTTACAGGCTTACTCGTGCCCAGCGTTATTATTTTTCACATCATAAGTGGTCAGAGCCTTTTAATGGCCGGCCACGCCTTGCTTGCCCAACTTTACATTTCAATTTCGCTTCTACTTTCTGCTTAAAAGAGTCATTGCCTAAGGGTGTACCCGTTTGCCAGCTTGCACGAATAATGCCCAGTTCTTCATTATCTATATGCGCCTTAAACAATGCTTTATAAGCATCCAGGCGTTTTGCCCTGGTACGCCCTAATGCTTGATACAAGGGATGAGAATTGATTAGTTTATTGTCTTTCCCTCTTGCATTGGTTTGATAGCTCGACCAACGATAAGCACCTGGCGACTTCACCATATCGGCTCTGACTGGGTTAAGCTCGATATAACGCATACAGGTTAGCAAGTACGCTTCATCATGTATGATATTTGATTTGTAGCGCCCTTCCCAAATCGAACCGCTTGTACCATATGTATTGTTAATGTACCGCACATAATGCCGTCCAATATACTGCATCATCAAACTGATGCTGTTCTTCTTTTCTGGCGTGGCTAGTATATGGATATGATTAGTCATCAAGACATAGGCATGTATCTCAACACTGTATCGTTCTGAGGCTTCTTGCAACCAGTTAAGATACGCCTGGTAATCTTCATTTTCAAAGAACACCGGTTCTCGGCTATGCCCTCTTTGCACTATATGTGCAGGCACTCCCGGTAGATAAAATCGCGGCTTTCTTGGCATTCTTTCTTCTCTGTGCTTGTGATTTTTATACTTTCACCATCAAGCCTCAACTTTAAATGGCTTTGACCCCTTTAATAACTTTAGGGGTTATCTCGTGGGCTCAGTCTGATGCAGGGTCAGTTGCGTGAACGGAATCTCCCAGTGGTATTCGGTGCATGCCTCGACGCACCAGCGCTGCAGGCGGCGTCGCAGGCGGTTATAGAGATCCGCCAGCTCGCCGTCAAAGTCCGCGATCACCACCAGATCCAGCGAGGAGGTGTTGGCCCGTTCAAATTCGACCTGCAGGTTGATCAGCCGACCAGCGTAGCCCTCGTCGTTCGCACGCCGTTCGATGTGCGCTTTCAGCGTATCAGGGATGGTCGACACGCTCTCCTGTTGCAGGTTGTAGGTA
>JADFWF010000326.1 GCA_015222965.1 Pseudomonadota bacterium
CAGTTGGCAGTAAAAGCAAAAACCATCGTCTGTGCCACTGAGGACACGGGTTTTTAGTCTTTTTGTTTTTAACTGATGACTGCCAACTGCAAACTGCCAACTTCTCCTAAGGCTCTAACCGGGTAGATCCTAGCTGCATTCCTAGCGGGCCTCGCGGCACTGAAAAACTGTAAATATCACCGTCTCTATAGATGCTTATCGAAACATATTCACCCAACTGGCCTTCAGAAGTCGCGTCTTTAAGTTCCTGCCAGGTGAACATCCTGGTATCGTTATAACTTAATACGACATCACCTTTTGTTATCCCGGCCTGTTCTGCAGCAGATCCCAGCATCACCGATGCTATCCGTATGCGGTTGTTCTGTTTGCTGGCAAATAGATATTCATCATACTGCTGATCACCTAATTCTTCACGCAGGGTAACGTCCTGTTCATTTATCTCACTCAGTTCGTCATAGTATCTTTGCGTGTTCAGGTAATTGTCTCTCGTCGCCAGATCCTGCAAGGCAAGCCTCTTAAGTTCGATGCTGTTTTTTCTTCTGACGATGTCTTCTGCCAGAGACGGTTCGATGCCGCCTCGAATTAAATTGTCGAGACTATATAAACGCTGTGTTAGTGCTGAAGAAAAACGATTTCTGTTATTGGCTGCAGGACGCGATATGGCTGGACTGGTTACAGCAGCCTGCGGTAGATCCTGTAATGTCAGATTAATCTCATGTAACTGCTGCTTGATTAGAGTAATCTCGTTTTCGAGATAGTCCAGACGCTCATCGTCGTCTGTATGACCTTCCTTTGTTACAAAGGGATTGCTCGAAAAAATATTTTTAGCCGATGTAGCGCCGCCGTTTTGACTGTTAGAATTTATATTGCCTGGTGTTTGCTGGCCAAAAATAAAATAGGCAGTAAGGAATCCTGTGAATAAAAACACCAGAGCAATTATTATGGATTTTTTTTGCATGATGACAGGCCAGGCTTATTGATCAGCTTGTTTCTCTGTTGGTTTGCGACGTTTGCCGATATTTTTTTTATCACGCAGGCGGTTTTTAACTTTTGATTTTACCTTGACCTTTTTTTTCTTCTTGCGTTTAACGCCATATGACTTACCTGAGGACTTCTGATTATCCGGTCCGGTAAAGTTTGCAGGCAGTGCTGAAATCTTGCGTACGATACATTCGATCTTAAGGAAATTTTCTATGCTGATCATCTTGTTCCATTCGTGTGAATTGACCAGTGTTATCGCTTGCCCGGACTCATGCATCCTGCCGGTACGGCCGATGCGGTGCATATAGTCTTCGCCGCTTCTCGGTACGTCAAAGTTGATGATCAGATCAAGGTCAGGGATATCGAGTCCGCGAGATGCGACATCGGTAGCGATGAGCACGTTGAGTTCGTCCTTGCGAAAGCTCCTTAACAGTTTATTCCGCGTGTCCTGTTCTACATCGCTATGGATAAATGCGTTTGTTACATCTTTTGACTGCAGAGCAGAGCTTATCTGGTTAACGGTCTCTTTTTTGTTTGCGAAGACGATCGCTTTGCTGAACTCATCATTTTTTAGCAGGTACTGACACAGCTTTATCTTATGTGCTGTATCGTCGGCGAGGATTTTTAGCTGAGCGATGTTCTCATTGTTTTCCCGTGAACTATCGACCAGGATCACCTCGGGTTCAAACAATATGTCTTCGATAAGGCTTTCAAATTTGTTCTGGTTAAAACTTGCTGAGTACAATACTGTCTGTGACTCTTCATTACACCGACTGGCGATCTCTATTACATCATCGCTAAAGCCCATCGCCAGCATGCGGTCGGCTTCATCGAGCACCAGTATATTGATGGCATCGAGTACGATGACATCGCGTTTAACATGTTCGAGTAAGCGTCCTGGCGTCGCGATGATGATGTCAGGGTATTTTTCCAGTGCTTTTATCTGATGTTTGGGGTCTTCACCTCCGATTATGATCGTGGTTTTGATGTCGGTAAACTCAGCGAGCAGGGCGCATTGTTTATTGATCTGGCGGCACAGGTCCCTGGTCGGCGCAAGGATTATTGCCTGAGTAAGGCTCTGCGGATTATCGAGTATCTGCTGCAGCACAGGCACCACATATGCCAGTGTTTTGCCACTACCGGTTCGGGCGTTGACGATCAAATCTTTTCCTTCCAGTGCCTGAGGTATCGCAGCAGCCTGCACCTCGGTCATCTCTTTGAATCCGAGTTTGTCTATGGCTTCCAGTAATGGCTCGTCCAGTAATAGTGAAGAAAACAATTTAATACCTGTGATACAGTGGCTAGGAAAGCTTAATTATAATCTAGTATTGAGTGTATCGGGAGAACTACTATGAAGATGACAAAGCGACGCCAGTTTTTATCACTGCTAGGTATAGGTCTGGGTGGTGCAGGCTTGACTTTGACAAAGGCAAATGCGCATCACACTGATACACATTTTGAGGATAAAGCAGCACACCGGCTGGTCTATCAATGTAATAAAGCTGACCATGATTATATCGAACATTTGCTTTTTTCCTGTGGAGAGATGCTGCGTAAATATGGTGATGATATAGAGCTCGTGGTTGCAGCTTTTGGTCCTGGTTTGAATCTCCTTGCAAAACGGCCAAAGCGTTCGATTTCACCGTTACATCAACAGCGTGTTAAGTCACTTTCAGCATATGGCGTACGCTTTCAGGCATGTGGCAATACCATGATAAGCATGAAATGGACTGAAATAGACTTAATTGAAGAGGCTGTGCAAGTACCCATCGGTGTCGATGGCATTATGCAGTTGCAGGAGTCGGGATTTAGCTATATCAGTTTGTAAGAGAAGTTGGCAATTGGCAGTCATCAGTTGGCAGTAAAAGCAAAACCCAGCGTCTATGCCACTGAGTTCGCTGGTTTTTGGTCTTTTTTGTTTTTAACTGACGACTGCCAACTGCCAACTGCCAACTTCTCTCAATATCAGGTCGCGACGATAACCCGAACCGCATCCAGCCGAATATTCGCGCTATCAATGACTTCGGTCAGCATCGATAAATGCTTTTCAAAGTAATCTATTTCTTCTGTTCTAATATTAGGATTTACTTTAGAAAGAGCTTTCAATCTATTGATTTCTTTCGATAAAGTATCTTTTGCATTCTGTTGCGCCTGGGTCAAGAGTTTAGCCGACTTTAATTCAGCAAATTTCTCACTACGCTGTAGCATGGCTTTTAAGATCTTTTTCTTAGCTTTGACAATCTTATTGCCGATACCGGTATCCACAAACTGGCAACTGTCATTGACATTCTCATGTGGCAGCTTCAGGTTGTGATCAGCACCTCTTTCATCACAGACTACACGGATCATCGTTGGTGGCAGATAGCGATTACTCTGCAGCTCTTCTATCGGTGCGCTTTCAAGTGAGAATAAACATTCCAGTAATACGCTGCCTGCTTTTACACCACTGTATTCCATGGCAGTGACGGAGGTATTGCCCATCTCATTGGTGAGTACCATATCGATGGCTGTATTTGTTATCGGATGTTCCCAGCTGATGTAATGTGCGTCTTCAAAACTTAAGGCGATATTCCGGTCGTAGGTGATGGTCATGCCATCTTCTGCAAGACCGGGGAAATGACTGATCATGTGTTCGGTCGGTGTGATGATGAAGCAGCCTTCACTGTGAAGCTCGTTATCGATTCCGAAGCAGTCAAAGACATTTTCCATATAGTCAGCCAGTTGTGAAGAAGCATCTTCGGTATCTGCACGTTGTTGTATGTCGTGTGCGATGGCCGGGCGACAGGAGTTGTATTCCAGTAGACGGTCACGGCCGCGCTGCAGTGACTGGCTCAGTTCAAGGTAATACTTTTTAGATCTATCTAACAGATCAGCTAACGACTCTGCAGTATTACTGCCTTCACGGTTACTTGCTTCACTCAGTGTTTTATACAGCTCGTGCTGCACGCGTTTGTATACTGAATGCCCAGCAGGGCAGGTATGAGCGAATGCTTCTAATGCTTCGTTATACCAGTGAAAGCAGACAGACTGGGCAGCGTCTTCAAAATAGGGTACATGGATATTGATCGTTTCTGTCTGGCCGATCCTGTCGAGACGACCGATGCGCTGTTCCAGCAGATCGGGGTTTACCGGCAGATCAAACAAGACCAGGTGGTGCGCAAACTGGAAATTTCTGCCCTCACTGCCGATCTCAGAACACACCAGTATCTGACTTCCCGTTTCAAAATCAGCAAAAAATGCAGCGGCTCGATCCCGCTCAATGATGCTTAAACCTTCATGGAAGGCGGTAGCATGCAGACCGGTCTGCGTTTTTATGTGCTGCGTTATATCCAGCGCACTCGTAGCATTGGCGGTGATAACCAGGACTTTTTGTGGCAGTAACTCCGCACACTTAGCGGTTAACCAGCTTATCCGCGTATCTATCTGCGTCCAGTGTACTGGCTGATTTTCATCCTGATACAGAAGCTCAGGCGTTAACAGCGTAGATGCTTCATCAGCATTCTGCTGCTGGTATTGTTCAGGTAAAACCAGCGGGTAAGCACTTAGCAGTCTCTGTGGAAAACCCTTGACCGCAGAACGTGTATTTCTGAATAAAACCCGCCCCGTTCCGTGCCGGTCAAGCAGATGTTCTACCAGTTCGATACGTGCCTGCTGAATGGCTTCTTCCTCAGCTGAAGACTTTTCACTCACCAGGTCAAGCAATGATAGATTATCGCCTTCTTTGATGGTCGATTGAATTAAACTGATATCTTTACCGGTGAGGGCTTTATCGTTTAAAAGATCTTCGATGACCTGGGCGTAAGGTTCATAGTTTTCTTCTTCATCAACAAATTGCTGAAAATCAGGAAAACGATCTGGATCGAGTAAACGTAAACGAGCGAAATGGCTTTCTTTACCTAGTTGTTCAGGTGTTGCAGTAAGTAATAGAACGCCTTTGGTCTGCTGGCTTAACTGGTCTATGACCATATATTCGATACTGGGCTCATCGACTGACCACTGAAGGTGGTGCGCTTCGTCTACCACCATCAGGTCCCATTCGCCAAAAACAGACTGCTCAAACGCCGTTGCGTTACTGACTAAAAAATCTATGCTGCATAGGACCAGTTGCTCAGAATGAAATATATTTTCAAATTCATTGGCCTCGAGCAGGTCGTCACAACGGTTCTGATCAAATATTTTAAAATGAAGGTTAAAACGCCGCAGCATCTCGACCAGCCACTGGTGCATCAACGTTTCCGGAACCACGATCAATACGCGTTTAGCACGTTCAGTCAAAATTTGATGATGCAGGATTAGGCCAGCTTCGATGGTTTTGCCCAGACCAACTTCATCAGCCAGCAATACGCGCGGCGCATATCGGTTGGCTACTTCATGTGCGATGTATAACTGGTGTGGAATCAGGCTGGTACGACTGCCGGTCAGGCCATAGAGATCTGATTTTGCCAGGCGGTTTTTGTGAAACAGGGTCTGGTAACGCAACTCGAACCAGTTGTCCTTATCGATCTGCCCATTAAATAAACGCTCAGAAGGACGGTTCAGCTGGATAAAGTTGTCCAGCTCGGATTCTTCGATGGTATGGCTGTTACCATTAGCATCCGTTCCTGAATAAGTGAGCAGGCCATGATTTTCTGAGACGTCTTTTACAGTGATCTTTGTATCACCATGACTGATTACCGAGTCACCAACAGAAAACATGACACGTGTCAGCGGGGCGGTCAGTTTTGCGTAGGTACGGGTTTCGCCAGTCGCCAGAAACAGTACGGTTAACGTGCGCTCTTCTACAGAAAGGATGGTGCCGAGACCCATCTGGAGCTCGGCATCGCTGATACAGCGTTGGCCAGGGATAAATTCAGCCATGACTTGTCTCTTTATTCATCACTGGATTATTTTACTGCAGAATTTATTTTATTCGTATAGTTTATATTGGGTATGTTTTTTTGCACCCACTTGTAGGAGCGGTTTTTTTTAATTCCGCGATGCAGGTTTAGCTGTTGTATGTGTGGGTAATGGATAGGTTGAGCAATAGTTACTGTTGGTGTATTTTTTAGGCATTGCGGTATTCGCACCGCGGGCGAGTTACTCTTTTGCTACAGCCCAAAAGAGTAACCAGAAAAG
>JADFWF010000327.1 GCA_015222965.1 Pseudomonadota bacterium
CCATTGCGTATCGACGGTGATGCGGACCGTTATGACCACCGTGTTGATAGCAACCACTACGCGCAGGCCGGCGATCTGTTCCGTTTAATGGACGGGGCGGCACAGCAACGGCTTATCGACAACATTGTTGGTGCCATGCAGGGTGTGCCACGAGATATACAGGAACGCCAGATCGCTCACTTCACCAACGCCGATCCGGCTTATGGTGCAGGCGTAGCAAAAGGCCTGAGTATCGAAAATCTGGGTATCGAAGACCTGGGTATCTAATGCGGATGAAGATTCACCGCAGGTAAAAAGTAGCGAGGTGTCGAAATGGCACCTCGCACTTACCAACTCCATCTATACCGGAAACTATTACAGGCAACCATCATGCAATACATGACACAACATTATCTATTTCAAAAGCGTTTTCAGAAGCAACAAAACACCACGACAAACAATAAATGGTTGCGACGGATAGTTACAACTGGGTTCGCTTTTTTCCTTATCAAAGGACTGGCCTGGGTTGCAGCGGCTGTTTGGGTTGTTTACTAAAAAAATAAAAGGCAGGTATAACTATGAAAAATAAATATTTAATTTCTTGTAAAAACAATCACATTGAAGCTACATCAGATGGCCCCAAGACAATCGAGTGCGTCATACATCTTTGGAGAAAAATAATTGATGCATGTAAAGAATGTACATGTACCAACATTTTAAATATCACAAACACTGCATCACCAATTACAGTAACCGAAGCACTAAACCACTTAAAGTCTTTTGAGCATTTACAGATAACAAATGACTATAGAGTAGCGTGGGTAGAGCTCAATCCCGCTTGTGGTGAATCAAACCTGTTAGTTGAAAGCCTGCTTTTGACCCATGGAATGAACATTAGAACTTTTATGGACATTGGCGATGCCAGACGCTGGTTGTTCTATGGCAGGAGTATATAGATGAACACTCTTAGTAACGACATGCTTGAGGATGCATTAACACACTTCCTCACCCGCTCAAGGTTTTATGCGAAAATTCATAAACACAGTGAGTACTGTGGCAACTGGGCCATTGACACATCAGGTACGGGACAGATCCCTTTCCACCTTATTGGAAATGGCCGGGGCTGGTTACATATTGAAGGATGCGCACCAAAATTACTGCAGACAGGTGACCTTGTTCTTTTTCCGCGCGATATTCCACACGCTGTTTCAAACAGCGACACACCACCTGATAGAAAAATAATAAACACTCCATCAACAGAAAAAATAAAAGCACCATTTACAAGCATATTATGCGGTTTTTATGTTTTCGAATCCGATGCAGCACAACTGATGCTCAATGATCTTGATGATATCCTTATACTTCAGAATGCACGTAATAACCCGGCCACAGTTGGCGTTGGAAGTATTATTGAAGCAACCATACTCGAACTGGAAAATGATTATCCCGGGAAAGCTGCTGCACTTTGTGATCTTGCTCGTCTTCTGCTGTTACATTTATTACGGGACCGTTTTGCAGAGGGCTCTGCTACAGGATATCTGGCAGCATTAAGTGACCCGGGAATCAGCCGTGCGCTCCTGCTTATTCACTCACGATATAACGAAGACTGGTCACTTGATAAATTAGCCAGGGAAACCGGCATGAGCAGAACTTCATTCGCCAATAAATTTCACAGGCATGTTGGCATGCCTGCTGCGAAATACCTGTCTCTCTGGCGCATGCAGGAAGCAACAACATTACTTAAAACCACTTTAAAAAGCATTGCTCAAATTGCAGAACTATGTGGCTACCAGTCAGCGGTTTCTTTTAGCAAGGCCTACAAAAACATAATGGGGAAAACGCCTAAGCAGGCGCGCTCACAATTTATGAAAGAATTAGGGAGCCTCTAAATAAGTCTGGGTCGATATCTTGCGTATCAGAATAAAACCAGCAAACAAAACACATGCAATAGCTAACGAAAAAAAACACAGCGGTATATCGAGGTTAGTCCGCGGACAGGTTGGCTGCCCCATCAGCTCCAGCAACGTTCCAGATAACGCCAGAAGAAAAACCGGCAACCATCCAAGCAGAAACATCCAGCCGGTGCGCGTTGGCGCAAGTATTACCGAAACAGCGATAATAGAATAACAGGCAAAAACCAGGTAACAGACAGGCAGCGGCCCCAATGCAGGACAGGCTTCAATACCTTGCCACTGCCGAGAGATAACCGGCATCATTTTGTGGAGTGCAAATGTACAAACCAGAAAAATGCTCAAGCGGATAAATACCGAGAGCGGTATTTTCACAATTTTAATAACTCATTGTGAAAGTCACCTTCTCTTTCAATGACTCTGCCATCGATAAACCTGACACTTACTTTGATGGCTTTTCTGCCATCCAGTCCAGCAACCAGTATACGAGAAGAATCCGAACATAGACCTTCGCCCGATACATATGGCAGGTAAAATATTTTGCCGTCATCACGGGTTACCGTTACCATGGCACCGATAGACGCCACTGTATCCGGCAGCTGAATTTTCAGATAGCTGCTATTACCGCCTTCACTCAGGAAAGCTTTAGACGGGCCGGCAAGGTTGGCATGTATCAGATCAGGATAACCGTCACCGTTAAAGTCTGCGGTCAGCGGAGCAATTGAGTAGAACGGATTACTAACACCTGCCTGCTCGCCGACCTCGGCAAACTCGCCTTTGGTATTTTGTACCAGTAAACGGCCAGGTAAACGCAACGCTGGAACCTTGTGCAATGGCATTGAAACAAAGTTCTGTGATACCACCAGATCCGGACGGCCATCAAGATTAAGGTCCTCAAAGACATTGCCCCAGGCAAACTCGTAATCAGCAAGTTTGGCCCGCTCTGCATTGTCTACCAGTTTAAAATCACCCTGGTTCTGAAATAACAGCCACTTCCAGTTGTGCTGCTGGTCATCACGTAAATCACCTTTCACCATGAAGTGCGGCGGCGTGCTACCTACATTAGAAAAAAAGAAATCGACCAGTCCGTTGTTGTCATAGTCGGCAACGGCTATGCCCATGGGGTAGGAATAAACGTTTGAGTTAGGGTTGTCCACCCGCTCAAATTGCTTCCCGGTATTTTCCCATGTACGTATCTGCCCCGTATCATGAGCAACCACCAGGTCGAGATCGCCATCCATATCGACATCAATAAAAACAGAATGGAAAGTATTATGCGTATACGAAAGTCCCCAGTCTGCGGTTTTTTTCTCGAATGTGTTATCGCCACGATTGATATAAAGCTCACTGCTGCCGCCATAACCTTCTTTGTTGAAAATATTCAGACCCTGAACCATATCATTACGTATGTATCCTGAAACATACATATCAAAATAGCCATCACCATTCAGATCAGCGACGGCAATCGACAGTGGATGGGTATCATCACGCAGATCCAGTTCTAGCTTGCGATTTTCGAACTTGCCTGCCTTGTTTTCATGCAGCCAGACACCGCTTTCCCGAGCGACTATTAAATCCTGTGTTCCATCTTCATTGAAGTCCAGAACGACAGCGCCATGCGTTGTATCATTGTCCCTTTTTTCAATACCGAGAGCCCCTTCCAGCGAAACAAAAGCCGTGCCGTCAAAACGAAACAAACCATCTTGCTGGCCATGACCACCACCAAGAAATAATTCTTCACGGCCATCACCATCTACATCAATAATCGCACTCGCCAGGAATGGCAGTGACGCTTCTCCATCATTCTGGTTAATAAAAGGTATAGCCACTTCCTGAAATTTTGGAATGTTTGTTTCCGAAAGATCGACAACATAGTCTATCTCTCGGTCGCTGATAGCTCTACCAGCAACAGCAGCCATCATTACCACGACAATTACCGCCACGCCTGACACAATGTATTTCAATACTTTAACCATGAGTCACCTGTTTGTGATTATTAATTACAATAAAAATGGAGATTGCGAAAATGATAAAAAAAGACACATTGAGTGCAATCGGCATGAGATATTTGCCAATATCCGGCACCAGCCAGAAAATCAGAAAATTGGCAAGAATCAGAACAACCGGATTAAACAGTGCCATCCAGCGTGGATAGGCTGTTCGCCCTGTAAGTATGAGGCTGATATAAATCATCGAAAACGCGAGGGCCGCAATTCGGATCACACCCAGTAAGGTCTCATAACGCAATTCGTACAACATAAGAAGATCAGTGATAACAGGTTCCTGACCAACCGCTATCAGAGCCGCTGCACTGGAACGTGAACCAATCCAGATAGCACCAACCATAAAACCATATGACATTACAAAAAAGGCTACGCCAGACCAGAACTTGCTGGCAGGTTGTAACATCCTGAAAATATGCCACACACCAAACAGGTATAACGGTGCACCCAGGACACCAATAAAGTGTCCCTCGGTAGCACGGATCTCAGTCACTGCCTCAAAGAATTTATAACCGCCATCGTATCGAGCTAAAGGGTCGAAGTGTAAAAAAAACTCGCCAACGCCAACAAGCGCTGAAGCCAATAGACCTATAAGGCCTGTAATGATCATTATTCTTTTTTCAATAAGCATCGTTTATTCCTGCAGCCAACACTGGTTATAGTTAACGACCTGAAATCAGAATATTTAAAGGTGAAATCAGCTATGTGGCGTTTCACAAACACTACAAATTCAATTTAATAGAAACTGAAATTATATTTTTCTACATGACAAAGCTTAGGCAAATCATATAAAACAATCTATGATAGTTCGTTCAGCTTATAAAACATATCGTACACATTATTTCTTGATAACTTGTATTCAGTTAGAAAGTTATATTTAATAATGGCAACGCCTTTTGCCAGATACTATGGGCAGCTTGCCGGGTCTAAGGGAGAAAGCGAAGAGGATGAAATGGTTTCTGGGATAGCGCCTGGTGAGGAACCTTGCAACTTAAAATACTAATCCAACAAGGATCTATATCACATGAATAAAATTGCCATAAAAAAATGGGATGAACTAAAAGATCGTACACCGGAATACGCACTGGTGGCCGATGTTGACCTGGTTGTAGTACGAATTGATGATGCAGTCTCTGTATTATATGGCCGCTGCGCTCATCGCGGTGCTTTGATGTCTGACGGCCATGTCGATGGTGACAATCTGATCTGCGGCGTTCATGGCTGGGATTATCGCCTTGATAGCGGAATCAGCGAATACAATAACAGCGAAACTTTGCAAAAATTCAATGCCTGGGTAGAAGACAGCCAGGTCTGGGTAGATGAAGATGAGATAAACATCTGGGCCGACAAACACCCACAGCCTTATCAGCGAGACAGTTTCCAGGGTGTCTACCAGGATCACACCGGAACGCAAGATGAACCCCATGTAAAATTTATTCGAAAACTGGCTGACGAGGGCTTGTCTAAATTCGGTCACCATGGGCCAACGGGCGCGATGGGCGTACCCCGTGACAGCTTGCCGAAATGGGACGACATACAATTTATCACCGCGCAACTGCATAAATTACCACTGCTGGATGACGACCCCGTTGGCACCGACATCATCATTGGACCCGGTGCCAAAAGGCCATTACGTTTAGACATTCCACTGTTTGTTTCCGACATGAGTTTTGGTGCACTGTCAGAAGAAGCCAAGGTGGCGCTGGCAAAAGGTGCAGAACTTGCCGGCACCGGCATCTGTTCTGGCGAAGGCGGAATGTTGCCGAATGAACAGGCCGCCAACTCACGATACTTCTATGAATTAGCTTCAGCAAGATTTGGTTTTTCCTGGGATAAAGTAGAGAAAACCCAGGCATTCCATTTTAAAGGCGGCCAGGGCGCTAAAACAGGCACCGGTGGCCACCTGCCGGGCGATAAAGTGAAGGGGAAAATTGCGGATGTACGCGGATTAGCTGAAGGACAGGCTGCCATTTCTCCAGCACGCTTCCCTGAGTGGACGAGCCTGAATCAGTATCGCGACTTTGCCACAGAAGTTCGTGACAAGACCGGCGGTATTCCCGTTGGTTTTAAACTGTCTGCACAGCATATCGAAAAAGACATCGATGCAGCACTGGAAATCGGTTGCGATTACATCATTTTAGATGGTCGCGGTGGTGGCACTGGCGCTGCACCCCTAATATTTAGAGACAATATATCGGTGCCTACGATCCCGGCCCTGGCACGGGCCCGTCGCCACCTGGATAGCAGTGATGCCTCTGATGTAAGCCTTATTATCACCGGAGGGCTCAGGCACCCTGCTGATTTTGTAAAGGCTATGGCACTGGGTGCAGATGCAATAGCCGTTTCAAATGCAGCACTGCAAGCTATCGGTTGTTTAGGCATGCGTGCCTGTAATACAAATAACTGCCCGGTCGGCATCGCCACACAAAAACAGGAATTGCGTAACCGTCTGCCTGTCGACATTGCAGCAGAGCGTCTTGCACGATTTTTTAATGCATCCGTAGAATTGATGACTGTACTTTCGCGTGCAGCGGGACATCAGCATCTAAATGAATTTACCATAGATGACTTAACAACATTCAAAACAGATATGGCACAGCTAACCGGCATTGCTTACGGCGGTGTAGCCAGTGTTGATTATTAACAATAACATCACAACATTTTCTAGATTAGAAAATTATTCGAGATCAAGTCTTTCATCGGTGCGTATGAATTCACGCCTACATAAAACATACTTCCCTTTATCTCAAAAGGAAAAGGGATAAAAGTCAGGGTCGCTCATAGTTGGTAACAGCCCTTTAGAAGATAAGGCTAATAATATTTCTATTTCCTGATAGGATCATCGTCAGATTCGTCACCTGAATTCCCGGTGTCATCTTCGCTGTTATTCTCTTCCTCTTCCTCTTCGGCCTCATCAAACAGTTTTTCCATCTCAGCATCAGTCAGCGGATTTCCTTCTTCATCATGGTCGTCCTCAGGAATATCACCTTGATGCGTAATCAGATTTTCTTCTACTAGAGAGAAATCATCATTCTCCATGATGACGTTTTCTTCTTCTTTCTCTTTCAAGAAAAGGCGCGAAGCGATCAGACCTAGCTCAAACAATAACCAGATCGGTACTGCCAGTAAAGATTGCGAGATCACATCCGGCGGTGTCAGGAACATGCCGATAACAAAAGCACCGATAATAATAAAGGGACGTTTCCCTGCCAGTTTATCTGCCGATGTAACGCCGGCGGCTATCAATAAAAACGTCGCGACCGGCACTTCAAAGGCGATGCCGAAAGCGAGGAAGATAGCGATAATGAAATCAAGGTACTGACCTATATCGGTCATCACCGCGACGCCTTCAGGCGCGATGCCGATGAAAAAACCGAACAGGATGGGAAAGATTACAAAATAGGCAAAAGCGATTCCACAATAAAAAAGTATGACGCTGGAAATAAGTATCGGTGTCGCCAGGCGTTTTTCGTGGCGGTATAAACCCGGCGCAATAAATGCCCATATCTGATGCAATAGATATGGGATGGTCAATAATACTGATAACAGTAATACCAGTTTGAATGGCACTAAAAATGGTGAGGTCACACCTGTCGCAATCATCGAGGTACCTTCCGGCATCAGGTTGAGCAGCGGTTGCGCAGCGATGGTAAAGATGTCTTCCGAAAAAGCGAACAGCGCGACGAACATGATCAGGATTGCCAGCACCATGTGCAGCA
>JADFWF010000328.1 GCA_015222965.1 Pseudomonadota bacterium
GCGCCGACCGATTACCAGCAGGGTGAAAGTTACCGCATCATCTTTATCCATGTGCCGGCGGCCTGGATGTCGCTGTTCATCTATATGGTGATGGCCATCTCATCGGGCATCGGCATTATCTGGCAGATCCGGCTGGCTGATATGGTGGCGGCGGCCAGTGCACCTATCGGCGCTTCATTTACCTTTTTAGCGCTGGTAACAGGCGCGCTCTGGGGTAAACCGATGTGGGGCGCTTATTGGGTGTGGGATGCGCGTCTGACATCCGAGCTGATCCTGCTGTTTTTATATTTTGGTTATATGGCGCTGCAATCAGCTATCGAAGATCAACGCAGTGCAGATAAAGCCAGTGGGCTGTTAGCCATTGTTGGTGTCGTTAATATCCCGATCATTCATTATTCTGTGGAATGGTGGAATACTTTGCATCAGGGCGCAACGGTGGCAAAATTTGATAAACCTTCGATGCATATTGATATGCTGATTCCATTATTGCTGATGGCGGTAGCATTCAAATTGTTTTATGCCGCGGTAGTATTGGTGAGGACGCGAAACGAAGCTTTGTACCGTGATCGTAACCGTCGCTGGGTCAGAGAGTTGGTCGAGCGACTTTAATGAGTAGAATTTAAATTATGAACTGGAAATTATGAACTGGTCAGAATTTTTTGATATGGGTGGGTACGCTTTTTTTGTGTGGACATCTTATGGCTTAACACTGCTCGTCATCGTGGCGAATATTGTTTCACCGGTGATGCAGCGTAAAAAAGTTATATCACGTATCAAGCGTGCGATTAAGCGCGAAAAAATTGAAATGGCTAATGTTGATAAATAAAAGGTTGAGAAGTAAAAAGTAATGAATAGAAGAAGTCGTAGAAAAGTTTTAATTTTGGCCATTGTTTTTGGCGTGGCAGTAGCTACGGTGTTAGGTCTGACCGCGTTTGAAGAAAACCTGCTGTATTATCATAGTCCGACTGATGTGAAAGCGGGGAAAGCGCCAACGAAACACACAATTCGAGTTGGTGGGCTGGTGGTTGATGGCAGTGTTAATCGCGCGCCGGACAGTTTAAAGATCGTGTTTGATATCACGGACAATGCAGAGAGCATGAGTGTCGAATATACTGGTATCCTGCCGGATCTTTTCCGCGAAGGGCAGGGCATCGTTGCCATTGGCAGCATTCAAGAAGATGGCCAGTTTGTTGCCCAGGAAGTACTGGCAAAACATGATGAAAACTATATGCCGCCAGAAGTTGCTGCGGCACTTGAAGCCTCGGGCAAGTCTGCCAAAGGCGCTACGGAACATAAGCCCCAGGGCACATCTTACTAAGAGCATCTTGATAAATTACTGGCCTTAACTAATACAGTTTAATAATTATGATTCCTGAACTCGGACACTTTGCCTTAATCATCGCTTTTGCAGTTGCCATCGTGCAGAGTATCGTGCCACTCGTTGGCACCTCTAAGAATCAGACCGCTTTAATTTCGCTGGCGCGCCCGGCCGCACTGACGCAGCTGTTATTTGTTGGCCTGTCTTACGCGGCATTAACACATGCTTTCATCGTGCATGATTTCTCTGTGTTATATGTGTCGCAACACTCGAACCTGGTGCAGCCATTGATGTATCGCATCTCAGCAGTATGGGGTTCGCATGAAGGTTCATTGTTATTATGGACGCTGATTCTTTCGCTGTGGACCATCGCGGTTGCGGTATATAGCAAGAATCTGCCTGAGATCTTGATGGCGAGGGTACTGGCCGTAATGGGCATGATCAGTACTGGTTTTATCGCTTTTATGCTGTTCACTTCAAATCCTTTCGAGCGGATCTTTCCGACGCCGCTCGATGGCAACGAGTTAAATCCATTGCTACAGGATCCAGGTCTGGTGCTGCACCCGCCTTTATTATATATGGGTTATGTTGGTTTCTCGGTGGCGTTTGCGTTTGCTGTCGCCGCTTTGCTCGGCGGCAAGCTGGATGCAACCTGGGCGCGATGGTCGCGCCCGTGGACGACGGTAGCCTGGAGCTTTTTGACTATCGGTATCGCGCTGGGCAGCTGGTGGGCATATAACGAACTTGGCTGGGGCGGCTGGTGGTTCTGGGACCCTGTTGAAAACGCATCTTTTATGCCATGGTTGGTTGGCACGGCGTTGATCCATTCTCTGGCAAGCACAGAAAAGCGCGGCGTGTTTAAGAGCTGGACCGTGCTGCTGGCGATACTAGCATTTTCGATGAGCCTGCTGGGCACGTTTATCGTGCGTTCCGGGGTACTGGTTTCAGTTCACGCTTTTGCTACTGACCCGGCGCGTGGTGTTTTCATCCTCGGCTTTTTAGTCGTTGTTGTTGGCGGCTCACTTGCCCTGTACGCCTGGCGCTCTGCGACAGTTATCAGCTTTGGCCGTTTTCAATGGTTCTCCCGTGAAACCGCTTTATTGTTAAATAATATTATTTTTCTTACTGCTACGACCGCCGTATTTGTTGGCACTATGTATCCGTTGGTGGTTGATGCGTTCGGTGTTGGCAAGATCTCAGTTGGCCGTCCTTATTTTGATACCATGTTTTCCCTGGTCGGCATCCCATTGTTGCTGCTATTAGGTATTGGTCCAAGTATCCGCTGGAAAGGGGATGACTGGTCACGCGTCGTCAGGACGTACACGTTGTTTTTTATTGTTTCACTAGTTGCAGGACTATTGATCCCCTTCATGGTAGAAGAAAAGTTAAACCTGAGCACCGGCTTAGGTTTAGCCGCAGCTTTATGGGTGGCATTGACCACGCTTAAAGATCTGTTCTCACGTATCTCACGCAAACTGAAATTATCCATGTCTTATCTCGGTATGGTTCTGGCGCATTTTGGTGTCGCAGTGTTTGTGGCTGGCGTTACCGTAACGACGACATACAGTGAAGAAAAAGATCTGCGCATGGTGCCAGGAAGCAGCTACAACATTTCTGGTTATGAATTCCGTTTCCAGGGAACACGAAAAGTGCAAGGGCCAAATTACATCGCAGATGAAGCAGTAATAGAAGTCTGGTCCGATGGTGAGCTGTCTGGTGAGTTGTTGCCACAAAAAAGAGTTTATAGCGGTAAGAGTAATCCGATGACGGACGCTTCGATCGACAAGACATTTACCCGTGACCTGTACGCGGCTTTAGGTGAAGAGCTGGATGGTGGCGCCTGGAGTATGCGGGTCTATTACAAACCATTGATCCGCTGGATATGGCTAGGCTGTATTTTGATGACAATCGGTGGTGCGCTGGCAGTAAGCGATCGTCGTTATCGTCAGACTGTAAAAAATAAAGTTTTGGAAAAAAATACTGCTGCTGCCAGCGCTTAATATATTGTTAAATATAGCCGCATTGAGAAAATAGCTAAATGGAAAATAATCAGCCTTCACTTTTAAAACGGTTTATGCCTCTCATCGTCTTTTTGGCATTGATAGTGCTGTTGGCCATCGGGTTAACACTTAATCCCCGGGAGGTGCCTTCAGTATTGATCGGTAAACCTGCGCCTGAATTTAATCTGCCATTGCTCTTTAATGAAGGAAGCTTTAGCAATAAAGACTTTATCGGACAGGTGACACTGGTAAACGTATGGGCTAGCTGGTGTTTTGCCTGTAGGCAGGAACATGAAACGGTCAAACACCTAAGTCGTAATGGTGTCCGCGTCATCGGTTTGAATTATAAAGATGAACCTGATGCAGCAAAGAGCTGGTTAGCTAAACTAGGCAATCCGTATCAGGCCATCGCTGTTGATTACAAGGGACGTATCGCGATCGACTGGGGTGTCTATGGTGCGCCGGAAACATTTTTAATCGATAAAGATGGCATCATCCGCCATAAAGTGATTGGGCCTTTGTCAGATAAAGAAAAATATGATGAGTTAATGGCTGTAATGAATACTCTCGAAAAATAATATTCTATATGTATAAATTTATTTCAAAATTAGTTTTTTTGATCACGGTGTCTTATTCATTCGTGACTGTTGCGGCACCTATTGAAACGTTTCAATTTGACTCGCCCGAAACTGAAAAAGTTTTTCACAAGTTGAGTGAAGAGATACGCTGTCTGGTCTGCCAGAATCAAAATATCGCTGAATCAAATGCGGACCTGGCAAAGGATCTGCGTCTGGAAATTTATACCATGCTGTCGGAGGGAAAAACAGAAGACGAGATCGTAGACTTCATGGTCGATCGTTACGGTGATTATGTTTTATACAGGCCACCGTTTAAACCGATGACCTGGTTACTATGGTTTGGGCCGGCCATCATTTTTGCTATTGGCCTGATCTTTGTCGTGCGTTTTATGAGATCACAAAACATGAGTAAACAAACAGAGCGCTTGAGCGAAGAAGAGCTTGAACGGATAAAAAATTTACATGCAGAGCAGGATAAATAATGAATATCACGTTCTGGATTTTGATGATTTTGATGTTGCTGATAGCTATTGGCCTGTTAGTTTTTCCATTATTAAAAGCAAGGCAGTACTCGCCACTGGCCTACAAAGATAGTAATTTAAAGATCAATGATGAAAAAATTGCTGAGCTCGATCTTGATCTAAAAGAAGGCCGCATAGACCAGCATTACTATAAAGCCGCCAGAGAAGAGTTAGACAGGGAGTTGTTGATAGATATACCTGTTGAGAGCAAAGAGACGGCGGCCGAGCATTACGTAAATGCTGCCAGGCAGCACCCGGCGCTGGCATTGACCATCTCCGTATTTGTGCCGATGCTTGCGTTACTGCTCTATCTTGATCTGGGGATGCATAACGCCAGTGACGAATCTTTTATCGCTAGCCAGCAGCAGGAACAATCTGAAGAACAGCCATCGGTCGAAGAGATGACTCTCCAGCTGGAAGCAAAGATCAAGAAGGATGGCGGCTCTGTTCAGGAATGGATAATGCTTGGCCGTTCACATAAATACCTGGGTGATAATGAACAGGCTGCCAATGCCTTTGGCGTTGCCCTGGAACAGGATGAAAATAATGCGCAACTGATGCTGGAACTTGCTGAAGTTTTGGCGTTAAACAATAATCGTGTTTTTGCTGATGATTCCAGAGCGCTGGTATTAAAAGCTTTTGCGCTCGAGCCTGACAATGCCAATACGCTCTGGTTTGCTGGTGTCGCAGAATTTCAATATGGAAATCACCATAAGGCGATCGAGCACCTTACGAGATTGTTACCGATGGCCGGTGGTGAAGAAGATGTGATGAAATCAATCGTTGCAATCGTTGCTCAATCACGTCAGGCATTAATTGCGGCCGGTGAAGATATGCCTGAGCTCGAGCAGATCTTAGGTATCGAAGGTTTGATGGCCAACGCTAGCACAAATGCCAACGCAGAAAAGCCGACGCCGGAGACTGAAGTTGCTTCCACATCTTCTGGAACAGCGGCAACACGACTACAGGTATCGGTTGAAGTGAGTGACCAGGTAAGACAAAAATTTGATGCAAATGACATAGTATTTGTTTATGCTAAAGCCAAACAGGGGCCGCGCATGCCACTGGCTGCTGAGCGCATGACGCTGGCCGCGTTACCGGCGACTATCGTACTGGATGATAGTATGGCGATGGTGGAAGGCATGAATTTGAGTGCGTTTGATGAGCTCGTGATCTCAGCGCGTGTATCAAAGACAGGTTCAGCGATTGCTCAGAGTGGCGACTACATCGGCCAGGCTGATGTAAACGATAAAAAAGCGGATGCTGCGATAACTATAGTTATCGATACGGTTGTTCCGTAGCAAGAACAAAAATAAGAGAGACGGAGATTACATGAAAAGATTATTGATACTGTTAACACTTCTGCTGAGTTCTGCATTATCGCAGGCAGCAGATTATACAGAAGGTGTGGATTATAAAACAATTCCGCAGCAGTCGACTGATAGTGGTGAGAAGATAGAAGTTCTGGAATTTTTCTGGTACGGCTGCACGCACTGTTATACTTTTGAGCCATATATCAATGCATGGAAAAAGACGAAACCGGCGAATGTTGAATTCGTGCGTATGCCCGCTATTTTTCGTCCTGACTGGGAAGTTCAGGCGCGAACCTATTACGCTTTGAGCAATATGGGTGTCATCGAAGATCTTCATGAAAAAATATTTGCTGCCATACACAAAGACAAAAAAAGATTAAACAAAAAAGAATTGCTGACCGATTTTGTAGTTAAGCATGGTGTCGATAGAAAAAAGTTCGAGGAAGAATATAATTCGTTTGCTGTCGACAGCATGGTTCGGAAGGCGAAGAAAAAGCAAACGGCCTATAAACTTCAGGGCGTACCTTCTATCGCGGTGAACGGCAAATATCTGACCAGTGGTTCTATGTCGGGTTCTTACGATAATTTGATCAAGATACTTGATTATCTGCTAAAAAAGGATTCGAAATAGAAAACCGATAATAGATGAACTTGTGACGGGCTTAACAGCTTCAGGATAAAGAGCTGTTTTTACCTGAATTACAATTGCAACTGGTGGAAAACTCGGCTATGTTTGGTGGTCAATAGCACGAGATAATATATACAAAAGACATCGGGAGATGATGATATGAAGATGAATACAGGATTACTCGGAATCAGTGTTGCAGCAATGGCGTTAGTTCTAACAGCATGTGGCTCAGATGAGGTTAAACAGGCGTCGCCAGATTGTGTGTTCCCTGATGTACCAAGTGCAGCAGCGCCTGGCTGGGTATGTGATGAACCGGTAGAGGGTGTTGAAGTCTCAGCTGTTGGCGTGGCTGAAAAGTCTGCTGCCGGGCACAGTTTCATGAAAAACATGGCGGCAACAGATGCGCGTGTACAGCTGGCGCAGTCTATGAAAGTTCATGTTCAGAACATGGTGAAACAGTATGCAGAAACAACTGGTGCGGCTGATTCTGAAACTGTTGATAAAGTTAATACTTCTGTAACCAAGCAGATCACAGATGAAACCCTGGTCGGTACCAAAATATTTAAGACGCGTACCAGTCCAAATGGTGCTCTGTACGTATTGCTGGGTATGGATGCTTCGATAGCTGCAGCAGCAACCGAGAATGCGTTGAAAACCAGTATGAATAATGACAAAGCATTGTGGCAGCAGTTTAAAGCCCAGAAGGGCCAGGATGAACTGGCATCATCGATCGCTAATATGAAGCAGTAATTTTTAGCAGAGCAGTGCTAAAATAAAGCCGGCCCCGAAGTTTGGGAGCCGGTTTTTTTATGTCCATGGATGGACGGTATGTCGCAAGGAGCCAGGGAAGGCGGTGCGAATATGCCCATGGATGGACGGTATGTCGCAAGGAGCCAGGGACGGCAGTGCAAATATACCCGTGTGTCTGAAAATTCCCCAGGAAATATGATGAAGATAAAAAATTTTACTGCGATAAGCCTGTTGTCAGGATTGATGCTGTTTTGTGTTTCAAGCAGTGCTAACGATGAGTTTCAACAATGGATGCAGCAACAGTCTCAGGGTGTGACAGCGCAGAAAAAAGAATTTCAAGAATATAAAGATAAGCGAGATAAAGAGTTTACTGATTTTTTGAAGGCACAATGGAAGGCTGTCGATATAGTTAAAGGTGAAGTTCGTGACGAAGCGCCGAAGCCAGATGTGATGCCGATTGCGCCACCTGTCGCAGAGACAGTGGTAGAGACTGAGAAACCGGTTGTTGTTTCCGTGCCAAAGCCTGTGGTGATAAAAAAACCTGTGCCAGTACCATTAGCTGCTGTACCAAAAGGCAGACCGATAAGCATTAATTTTTTTGGTAAGCAGGTTCAGTTCTATTATGATGCCAGCTTAAAGCACAGGCTAAGTTCGCCCATTAATAAAAATGCAGTTAGTGATTACTGGTCTGCTTTAAGTCGTGCTGAATATGAAGAATTATTGAAGCAGTTAAGGGCGCAAAAAATATTACTACAATTGAATGACTGGGCGTTTGCTTCGCTGGTCAACAAACTGGCGGTCGCGATAAATAATAACCGTCGTAATGAGAGCGCACTGTTAAGCTGGTTTTTGATGGCAAAGTCCGGTTATAGAGCAAGGATTGCGTATGATCGTACATCCATCTATCTGCTGGTGCCCTCACAGCATGAGATGTTTGAGGTCTCCTATTTTACTTTCAGTGGCATACGTTACTACGCAGTAGAATTTGATGGTAATAAACATAAGTTAGGCCAGGTATTCACTTATGATGGTGAGTATCCTGATACGACGAAAGATTTCAATATGCAGGTGACGTCGGTAGTCGCGTCAAATGATAAAGATGAGCGCAGACACCTGTCATTTGAGTTTGAAAGTAAAAAATACAATATCGATGTGGCTTATGATCGTGGCCGGGTAAAATTTTTCAGTACCTATCCGCAGTTGAACCTTGATCTATATTTTTCTTCCGGCGTTTATAAAGTGACAGCGACACCTCTGCAGAAACAGCTGGCCGTACATATGCAGGGTATGTCTGAGCAACAGGCGGTGAATTTTTTATTGAGATTTGTACAGACATCTTTGCAATATGAGACAGATGAGGCGCAGTTTGGCGAAGAAAATTATCTGTTTCCTGAAGAGACCCTGTTTTATCCATACTCTGACTGCGAAGATCGTGCCATATTATTTGCATGGCTAGTTAAGTCACTACTAAATCTACAGGTGGTCGGGCTGGACTACCCGGGACATGTTGCGGCAGCGGTACACTTTAATGAAGCGGTAGCCGGCGACAGTGTTAGTTACAAGGGTAAGCGTTATATTGTTACGGACCCGACTTATATAAATGCCAATGCCGGCATGACGATGCCTGATTTTAAAAAATATAAACCAACGGTAATCAATTACTAATATAAGAAACCATGTTTGATAGCACTGTTTATAATGAGGGCTCTTTGATCGTTGGTAAGATGAGTGGTGTACTAGAACCGCAAAGTTTCATCAATGGTATTTTCTGGCAGATCGATAGCAGAAATGTTGGCGAGGTGAAAGAAGGTTTCTCCCAGCTCTATTATGACACTGATGTTGTCAGTGTTGATGTAACTGAAGATGATATACGAAGGATTGCTGAAATTAACACAGGGATTGGTATCAACACAGGCAGTTTTCGTACTGCACTGGTGTTAAGTAATGAGGAAGTTATCCGGTTAGCGAAAATTCATCAGGCGCTGACCAGAGAGCATGGCTTCGAAGTTGAGATATTTAATACCCTCGAAGAGGGGTTTGCCTGGCTAGCCTGTGATAACCCTGAGCCTGAGACCATTAAAATTTAGTTTAATAAAAAATTGGTGCGCCCGAGTGGAGTCGAACCACCGACCACAGGCTTCGGAGGCCTGTACTCTATCCAGCTGAGCTACGGGCGCATATAAAACGCCGGTGATTTTAACACGTCTTTTGAAGTAGTCTTTACTGTTCAGAAAATTCAACCTTAATTAATGCACTTGCCGAGTAGTGAGCTACTGCGTTTGCACTTTAACTTTCGTTTTAGCTTAGTGAAGAGCTATTTTTTGTGCTTTCCTTTTAAGGAATGGCATCAAGTGTCAGCATAATTTACAGAAATATCGATATTTTATTATATAATGATAGTTTAATTTGATATATTGTCGGATTTATATACAGTGTTGCGCGTAAAAGGCTGTTTTATGGTTATTATTTGACCAAAAAGGCTTGAATTAGGCTGGTTCTAAATATTTAGTGTAA
>JADFWF010000002.1 GCA_015222965.1 Pseudomonadota bacterium
ATTGAAAGAATTGATCCTTGAGAAGAGTGTAGTAAATGAGATTAAACCTTCGTTTTAACCCCTTTCTTAATCGCTGAAATTATAAATAGCACTGTCCCGATTGGACAGTGCCAGATTTGAAATTATTTAAGGTGATTAGCAAAATAGCTTAATCAAACAACTACTCTCGCAAAGGCGCTAAGAACGCAGAGAAAAGCAACTAAAAGTTTCATCTCTGCCTGCTCTGCGCCTTAGCGAGAATCTTTCCTGCAGAGTTGATTAAATGGCTTAGCCATCAATCTTGCTAATCACCTTATTTAATACGATACTCAGCTGAACGAGCATGGGCAGTCAGCCCTTCTCCGTGCGCCAACACGGATGCGACCTTGCCAAGTTCTGAAGCACCTTCAGAGGAACAACCTATTAAACTGGAGCGCTTCTGAAAATCATACACACCCAGTGGTGAAGAAAAACGCGCCGTGCGTGATGTGGGTAAAACATGATTAGGACCGGCACAATAATCTCCCACAGCTTCAGCCGTATAACGCCCCATAAAAATGGCTCCTGCATGACGAATCGACTGAGCCATTTCAGCTGCATTTTCTACCGATAATTCCAGGTGTTCAGGCGCAATATAATTAGCCACTTCAATCGCTTCCTGCATATCTTCAACATGAATCAACGCACCTCTTGAACTGAGTGAGGTATGGATAATACCTTTACGCGGCATCTCTTCCAGTAATTTGTCGATGCTTTGTTTAACTTTCTGCAGAAAACTGGCATCGGGTGAAACTAAAATCGATTGTGCATCTTCATCGTGCTCCGCCTGTGAAAACAAATCCATGGCTATCCAGTCAGGATCGGTATGACCGTCACAAACCACCAGAATTTCAGAAGGACCAGCCACCATGTCGATGCCCACTGCACCAAATACCATGCGTTTCGCCGTTGCGACATATATATTTCCGGGTCCGACAATCTTGTCTACCTGAGGAATAGTCTCGGTGCCGTATGCCAGTGCTGCAATTGCCTGAGCACCACCAATGGTAAATACCCGGTCTACACCCGATAAATGAGCTGCAGCCAATACCAGGTCATTCACCAGACCATTTGGTGTTGGTACGACCATGATCAATTCGTTAACACCGGCTACTTTGGCCGGAATCGCATTCATTAGAACTGAAGATGGATAGGCTGCCTTACCGCCGGGTACGTATAACCCGGCTCTATCCAGAGCGGTTACTTTTTGCCCGAGAACCGTACCGTCTTCTTCGGTATATTCCCAGGAAGATAGTTTTTGTTTTTCTGCATAACGAGTTATGCGTTGTTTAGCCGTTTTCAGCGCTTTTTTCTGATCTTCTGGCAAACCCTCAAAAGCCGTTTCTAAAGCCGCAGCAGGCATTTCAAGTTCAGACATATCGGACACATGCAGACCATCAAAGCGCGTCGTAAAGTCGATAACGGCGGCATCACCCTGGTGGCGTACACTGGATAGAATTTCACTAACCGTGCTGAAAACCTGTTCATCAGAAACCGATTCCCAGGCTAATAACTGTTCCAATTCTGACCAGAAATTGTCATCCTGGCTGCTTAACTGTTTAATTTCTATGCTCATGGTTTTCTGTTACTCGGCAGGTTGAACAGCGTTTTCAATTTTCTCGATAACCTGTTTTATGGCATTATTTTTCATTTTCAGCGACGCTCGATTAACGATCAAACGCGAGGTAATCTGCATGATGAAATCCTGCGGCACCAGGCCATTGGCTTTCAAAGTATTACCTGTATCGACCAGATCAACGATCATGTCGGACAGACCCACAATAGGGGCTAACTCCATCGAACCATACAGTTTGATCAATTCAACCTGACGACCCTGTTGCATAAAATAATCTCGCGTTATGCCCGTGTATTTGGTCGCCACCTTGAGTCGACCTTTGGGTAATTCTTTATCTGCAAAACCAGCAGTCATTAATTTACAGGGTGCAATTTGTAAATCGACCCATTCATATAGCCCTTCTCCACCGTGTTCAAGCAAAACGTCTTTACCTGCTATACCCATATCCGCCGCGCCATATTGCACATAGGTAGGCACATCGGCCGAACGAATCAATACCAGATTGATATTGTCATGATTGGTATGAAAAATTAACTTACGACTTTTTTCAAGATCATCCAAAGGCGTGATACCCGCACGTTCCAGTAACGGCAAGGTTTCTTTAAGAATGCGGCCTTTAGCCAGGGCGATAGTGATTTTATCTGACATGATGAGAATAACTTTTGATACTAAACGGTTGATTAATCGGTTGTTCGGCGTATGCGTGCACCCAGGCAGGCCAGCTTTTCTTCGATATGATCGTAACCACGATCAATATGATAGATACGTTCAACGACTGTTTCACCTTCAGCGACAAGTCCCGCCAGAATCAGGCTGGCAGAAGCACGCAAATCGGTAGCCATGACAGGTGCGCCATTCAGGTTTTCTACACCTTCAATAATCGCAGTATTACCTTCAATATGAATATTCGCCCCCATACGGACTATTTCCTGTATGTGCATAAAACGATTTTCAAACACGGTTTCAGTGACGGTGCCGGTACTCGAAGCGACCGCATTCAAAGCACAAAATTGCGCCTGCATATCGGTCGGAAAAGCGGGGTAAGGAGCCGTTCTAATATTCACCGCTTTAGGCTTGCGCCCTTCCATATCCAGTTCAATCCAGTCTTCACCAGTATCGATAATAGCACCCGCCTCTTCCAGTTTAGCCAGCACCGCATCCAGTAATTTAGGGTCGGTATCTTTCACCAGCACCTTTCCACCGGTAATAGCGGCTGCAACCAGATAAGTGCCTGTTTCAATACGATCAGGCAATACTGTGTAATCACAACCCGTCAGGTTTTCAACACCTTCGATGGTGATAGTATCGGTGCCTGCATTTTTAACCTTGCCACCCATGGCATTGATAAAATTCGCCAGATCGACAACTTCGGGTTCTCTTGCGGCATTTTCGATGACGCTCTCTCCATCGGCCAGCGCCGCTGCCATCATCAAATTTTCGGTTCCGGTTACAGAGACCTGATCCATCACGATTCGAGCACCTTTTAATCGTTCACATTTCGCACGGATATACCCTTCTTCAACTTTTATATCCGCACCCATGGCTTCCAGCCCCATCAGGTGCAAATTAACCGGGCGCGCACCAATCGCACAACCGCCGGGTAAGCTGACTTCTGCGGTGCCATATTTTGCCAGTAACGGACCAAGCACCAAAATGGAGGCACGCATGGTTTTAACCAGTTCGTAAGGGGCGAAGGTATTTTCAATGGTACTCGGATCCACCTCGATACTCATTTTCTCACCGATGGTTATTTGCACACCCATGCGGCCGAGCAATTCCATGGTGGTGGTGACATCGTGTAAATGGGGAACATTTCTGACTATGACCGGACCATCGGCAAGTAAGGTACCCGCCAATATTGGTAGTACAGCATTCTTCGAACCGGATGCGCGTATCGTTCCGGATATCGGGACACCACCATTTATAATCAGTTTATTCATACCATACAGCCTGGATAATTCATAAATAAGTCTGTTATCTAACCCGAATATTTCATAAATTTGCAGGTTAAACAGAATAGAGAAACAGCGCATTGTAGCAGAAGCTTATGCGGATTGGGTATTAGCCTTTTTCACAGTAACTACTCAAATTGCCCATGAAATGCGTTACTTTTCGATGAGTAAATCTTCGAGCTGACTCAAGCTAGCTATTTTCAGCAAGGTAGTGGGGACATAGATAAATGAAATCGTTTTCTTGTTCTTCAGGGCATTTCGTTTTAATTCGATTAACATGGCAAGCGCCGAACTATCGACCTTAGTGACCTGGGTAAAATCTATCACCCATTTAGGTAAAGATTTACATTCACGAGAAAACTGTTTCAAAGCATCCATAACCGTTTTTTTGGTTAATTCACCTTTTACCTGGATATATTGATTACTGTTATCAAAAGAAACTTCCACAGCCATAAGATTAACTCTCTTCCTTATTTCTATCTTGCAGAGTTTTAATCAGGCTATCGACACCTTTCGCTTTAATTTCTCGTGCGAAACTGGAACGGTAGTTAGTCACCAGACTGATATTATCGATACTCAGGTCATACACTTTCCAGCTGCCTTCAGATTCATACATTTCATAATTGATAGGGATAGGAAACCCGCCTTTCTGCTCAATTTCTGTACGAATCGTAACTTCCCCTTTTTCCAGTTTTCCACGCATGGGTAAATAGACGATGATTTCATCGTTATATTCGAGTAAAGCCTTGGCATAGGTTCTCACCAGCAAGCTACGAAAGGCACTCACCAGTTGGTCTTTTTGATCGATTTCAACTTTGCGTTTGTAGCGACCTAATGCCAGGTTAGTCATGCGGTCAAAATCAAAATGCTGCAAGACTTTTTCATCAACCATGGCATAAAGTTTGCCGGGTTTTTCATTGTATTCGTCTTTATTTAATTTAATCGAAGCAAGCACATCATCTGCTGTTTGCTTGATCAATAATTCAGGTACTGAACCTGCAGCCCATAATGGTTGCATCAGCAAACCGGACACCATCAGAGTAAACCCTGTTATTAGCGTTTTAATGTTCATTCGTAAACTCCGCTGACACTATTCAATTTAGACACGTGATTGTTGTAGTCGTTGACTATCTTAAGATATTCTGCATAAGCTAGCACATACGCCTGCATCGCGGTCAATATCATTTCGGCATCTTCCAGCCCTGCTTCAAAATCCGTGTAACTGGCAATCATCCAGCGCCTCGCTGCCCGGGCACTTTTTTTCATGGCTATCATAGATTCATATTTTCCCTGCACATAATGATATTGCTCAGCAACCTGAAACGGGATGCCTTTACGCGCAAATGAGGCTTTATGTAATAACGCATCCAACTCGGCCTGTTCCTGCGCTACTCGAGCCGGTTGCGCATCTGCTTCCCATTGCCAGCGCATACCAATCAGCGGAGAGACTGCCACATGATTAAAGGGATCATAAATATGAGGATTGTCCAGATGGTCCCGATTTGGAGAATAGGCTGCAGATCCGGCGATTCCAGCAAATATTATCGGTTTTGCACTGGCGCGTTTGGCTTTGAGCAATGCCCTTCTTGCCGCTAACCCGGCTTCAACCTGTTTGAACTCAGCCCGGTTGGATAAAGCAATATCCGTCCATTCTTCCAGAGTCTCATCGGGTAACCGAACAGCGCTCAGACGACGATCTTCTAACTCTACTTTTTCATTCCTGTCCAGGCCTGTCAACAGTTTGAGTCCTTCCATCGCAATCGCCTCAAGTACAGAAGTGTCTGCCAGTAAACTCTCAATCAATCCAACACCTGTTTCGAGCGCATATTGATCGGTTAATGTGACTTTACCGTTATTTTCCTCTAACCATTCCTTCACCAGATCCAGTGCGGATTGCAGACGTTTTTGAGTATCTTCCAGTAAGTATCGTCCATCTCTAGCAGCAAGAAAGCCATTATAGGCACGTACCACATCCAGCTTGATGGTTTCTTTTTCCAGCGTGATATCCTGTTGTTTAATAAGAATATTGTTGCGAGCAGCTTCCTGGTAACCTTCCAGTTGGCCAAAGGTTGTCAGGGGCTTAATGATGCTGAAGGTAAAAGTCCCCCACAATGACAAGCCATCTTTAACCTCATAGGTATCATCCCGCGGTTCACAATCGGTGGTGCAACTGGTTTCACCGTCTGCGTAGAAACCACCATCGACACCGGTTGTTATGGCCAGGTAAGAATCTATCGAATAACGTAAACCACCACTCCCCTCAGCTTCCTGTAACAGCGCTTCTGCTTTACGCACAAATGCCTTTTTTTCATCGATGCGCGGATCTGCAGCCAGAGACATCTCTATAGCCTGCTCCAGATTTAACGTCGTTACTGCGGCAGCCGGTGCAGCAATAACGAAAAGCATCATAAAAAATAA
>JADFWF010000329.1 GCA_015222965.1 Pseudomonadota bacterium
GGCATAGGCAGCTCGAAACTGTCATCTGCATTATGACCGGGGATATCAAGCTGCCAGGCATCGTAGATGGGGCGGAGTGATTCCGGCAGGGTATAAACCAGCCCGCATTGTTTTGCCAGTTTGTTACCTACATCACTTAATACCTCAAACGTCAGCTGTGAGCTGCTGACCTGATTGGCAGACTTGTCTGGTATCTGAGGCGAAACGGCTATCAGCTGAGCGCCAGCGGCAATTATCTCGGGCAGCCGCCGTTGCAGGGCATTGATTTCAAGGTTGCAATAGGGGCACCATGCGCCGCGATAAAAACTAATGGCCAGTGGGCCGTCTGCAAGCAGGGTTTTTAATGATATAGCGTTGTTACTGGCATTTGGTAATTTAAAATCTGGAAAGCTTTTACCTTTGTTGAGAGCCTTTTCTGCAAGTCCGGTAGCAATAAGCCCCTGCAGTTCTGTCATCAGCAAGCCGATGGTGTCTCCCGGGACTGTGGGTATAAATTCATTTTGAAAATCTGTTATTTCATCTGCAAGTAAAGCATTGCTCATGATTTCCTCCTAAAGTCTTTAGTTAGACAGATGACTGATAATAACATAAGATGACGCGATAGCAACATTTCATATTGCCAATAGTGCCAATAGCATTTATGCTCGAATCACAGGTAGAAAGCGGTATTAAACGGGTTTTTTGAAGATAAATGATTATTGAGTTTACAAAAATGCATGGTCTGGGCAATGACTTTGTGGTTATTGATGCGATTTCCCAATCGATAAGTTTAACGACAGTGCAGATACAGGAAATGGCCAATCGCCACTTTGGCATCGGTTGTGATCAGCTGTTGCTGGTGGAAAAGCCAACGAGCGCACAGGCCGAATTTCGTTACCGGATATTTAATGCTGATGGTGGTGAGGTTGAACAATGCGGCAACGGAGCACGTTGTTTTGCTCTCTTCGTGCGCCAACAGGGGTTGACGACGAATAAATTAATTGCTGTAGAAACTGCTGGTGGATTAATCGAGTTGAAAGTTGAGGGTGAGCTGGTTACCGTTGATATGGGTGAGCCTGATTTTCAGCCGCAAAACCTGCCATTTTTAGTTGAAAACCCGGCGGAAAGCTATAATCTCATGGTGAACGGCGCTGAATATGCTATAGGTGCTGTATCGATGGGAAATCCACATGCAGTGATGCAGGTTGATGATTTTGATTCGGTAGATATAGAGACACTGGGCAAGGCGATAGAAAGTCATGAGCGGTTTCCTAATCGTGTAAATGCCGGCTTTATGCAGATCATCAATCGGAGAGAGATTCGCTTAAGAGTCTTTGAGCGGGGCGTAGGTGAAACACAGGCTTGCGGCACAGGCGCGTGCGCTGCGGTGGCAGTCGGCCGTATGTCGGGTTTGTTAGATGAAGCTGTTACTGCGCACCTTACTGGCGGTGACCTATCCATACAATGGTCCGGCGAAGGCCAGGATTTATTAATGACGGGGCCGGCAACAACAGTTTTTGTAGGCAAGATAAACATAAATAATTAATTAAAAGGGCTAGTGTGTGAGTGAAATAAAAACAAAAAAAATAAAACAGGCTTCATCACAGGACGAATTAAATAAAGAAGTAACAACACAGCGAGAGCAGCAGCTGGCAACAGATTTACAGCTCATCGGTCTGATTCGAGATAATCCCGATATCCTGACTCGCCACCCTGAGTTACTGGCGGTACTCGAAGTAACGCACCAGAGTGGTGGCGCAGTTTCATTGATAGAGAGACAGGTCGGTGTCTTACGGCAACATATCCAGTCGCAGGAAAATCGTCTGCGCGAATTAATGGATGTAGCGCGTGATAACGAAAGTCTTGCTGAAACATGTCATCGCCTGGCGGTAGATTTGCTTTCGGCACATGATGTTGATGATGTGGTCAGCATCGTACTGGATACTTTTAAAGCAGAATTATCCGCTGATTATGCAGTGGTAAAACTGTTTAGCGAAGATGCAGAATTGATCGAGCAGTCGGCAGGATTGTTTGTTGATGTGAAAGATGATGCGTTAAACGCGTTTAAAACCATGCTGCAGCACAAGAACACCGTTTGTGGGAAATCGACGGATGAACAAAAGGCTTATCTGTTTGCTGACAAGTCAGAAAATATTAAATCCGTTGCCATCATTCCTTTAATTGCTGGCGCCAACCTGGGTCTGATAGGTTTGGGCGCGGCTGATGCGCAGCGATTTAAACCCTCGATGGGCACAGATTTTCTGTCACAGGTAGGTGAGCTGATCAGCGCTTCACTTGCCAGCCATCTTGAAAATTAGGCGTTATGACTGCGGTCTCTAAACATGATAGCCAGCAACACGATGATGTTAAGTGTGAAGGCTTGAATCATCAGGACCTGCATAGATTTTTTAGTTATCTGCAATCTGAAAGGCGCTATTCCGTACATACCGTCTCTGCCTATCGTCGTGATATAAAACATTTTATCGTGGGCTGTGGCCTAAGTGAGACACAGACTATTCGATGGGATGATATAAAACAGGCTGATATTCGACGCTGTGTTGCTGCGTTGCATCGTCAGGGGCTGAGTGGAAAAAGTCTGCAAAGATGGTTGTCATCCATTCGCAGCCTGTATAAGTTTTTATGTCGTTTCGATCTGGCGACAAACAATCCTGCTATCGGTATCCCGGCGCCAAAAACTTCAAAACGATTACCAAAAACATTAAATGTCGATGAACTAAATCAGTTGTTGAGCACCAACAGGAATGACACTGATGCTGTTGATGATCGATTGAGTGTTCGCGATAACGCAATGATGGAGCTGATGTATGCCTGTGGGCTGCGCCTGTCAGAATTGAGCGGCCTTGACCTGCAGGATATCGACTGGCAGCAGCAAGTTATTCAGGTAACGGGCAAAGGACAAAAACAGCGTCGCCTGCCATTTGGAGGCAAGGCAAAAGCAGCGCTGAAGCACTGGTTAAAGCAGCGGGCTGTCATAGCTAAAGAGAACGAGATAGCACTGTTTGTCAGCACACGAGGCACGCGTTTAAGCAATAGCAGTATCCAGAAAAGATTGAAAAAAATGGCCTTAACACAGGGGTTAAATACAAACATCTATCCTCATATGCTGCGGCATTCGTTTGCTTCACACATCCTTGAATCATCAAAAGATCTGCGTGCGGTGCAGGAATTACTGGGTCACGCTAATTTGAGCACGACGCAGATCTATACTCATCTTGATTTTCAGCACCTGGCAGGTGTTTACGACGACGCGCATCCCCGCGCCAGAAAAAAGTAAAAGCTAACAACTATTGGCAAGAGTTGACCATAGCTTCATTAAAATAACGACAGGAATGGCACGGTTTATGTGTTTGCGCAGTGTATTATAATAGCGCCTGTATACTGTAACAAATCATCGAAACACAAAACCGAGAAGTAAATGCTAATCACGCTATCGCCGTCAAAAGGCCAGGACTTTGAAACCGTCAGCCTTTCTAAAAAACACACAAAACCTGCAGACCTGAAAGACTCTGAATTGCTGATAAAAGAATTGCGGAAAATAAAAAGCAAAAAGCTGCAGGAAATGATGGCCATCAGTGAAAACATCGCCATATTAAATGTTGACCGCTATAAAACATTTACTACGCCGTTTACGACAAAAAATGCCAAACAGGCAATCTTCGCATTCAAGGGCGATGTCTATGGTGGTCTGGAACTGGACTCCTTTAAAGAAGATGATTATGCCTATGCACAAGATCACCTGAGAATTCTTTCCGGACTTTATGGCTGCTTACGACCGCTGGATCTGATTCAGCCATACCGCCTGGAAATGAAAACAAAACTGAAAAATGCTCGTGGAGAAAATCTCTATCAGTTTTGGGGTGATGGTATTACCAAAAGCATAAACAAAGAGCTCAAAAAACAGAAGGAACCGGTACTGGTTAACCTCGCGTCTAATGAATATTTCAAATCAGTAAAACCCAAACTGCTGGAAGGCCGTTTATTAAATATAACTTTTAAAGAAACCAAGGCAGGTAAAACACGAGTAGTGGCAATTTTTGCAAAACGCGCACGTGGAATGATGACGGATTATATTATTCGTAACCGTATCGAAAAGCCGGAAGATCTTAAGAAGTTTAAATTGGGTGGTTATAAGTTTAATAAGGGTTTGTCGGATGATAAGCAGTGGACGTTCGAGCGGCCGCAGCCTTAGTTTTATTTTGCGGGGTTTTTTATTTATCCCTAACTTGTAGGAGCGGATTTTTTTCATTCCGCGATTTTGGTTTAGCTTGTATTGATTGGGTTAGGGATAGGTTGAGCAATAGTTACTGTTGGTGTGTTTGTTAGGCCTTGCGGTATTCGCACCGCGGGCGAGGTACTCTTTTGCTACAGCCCAAAAGAGTACCCAGAAAAGGCCGCCACTAA
>JADFWF010000330.1 GCA_015222965.1 Pseudomonadota bacterium
GTGCCCTTGTACCAGGTTTCAAATATTTCGCGGCCATAGATACCTTTTATAAACAGGCCTTTAAAAACCACCTGGTTCCAGTCGATACCGGTACCATCAGGCATGATCGCCAGCATCGCGATACCGCCGCCGTTGATCATCAGACTGAGCATGTCTTTAAATGCATGCGGCGAACCCGACATTTCCAGGCCGACATCAAAACCTTCAAAAATGCCCAACTCATGCATCAAGTCTCTACTGATAGGTCCATCATTCACATTCAACGGAATAGCTTTAGGCACGATCTTTTTAGCCAGGTCCAGCCGATATTGATTAAGATCTGTGATTACGATATTACGTGCGCCACAATGCGATGCCACCATCGCTGCCATGATACCGATGGGACCCGCACCGGTAATCAATACATCTTCGCCAACCATGTTGAATGACAAAGCAGTATGAACGGCATTTCCAAAAGGATCAAAAACGGCTAAAAGATCTGTCGACATGGGCCGGCTGGGTTTATATACGTTTTTTGCTGGAATGGATAAATACTCGGCAAATGCGCCTGTGCGATTAACACCCACACCGATCGTATTTGGACAGAGATGACGACGGCCCGCCAGGCAGTTACGGCAGCGCTCACAGACGATGTGCCCTTCACCGGAAACGATATCGCCAATATCCAGCCCGGTAACATTCGACCCCATCTCGGCGATCTCGCCGGCAAACTCATGACCGATAGTCATCGGTACCGGAATGGTTTTTTGCGCCCATTCATCCCAGTTGTAAATATGTATATCGGTTCCACAGATAGCTGTCTTATGGATTTTGATCAGAACATCATTGTTCCCCACCTCCGGCACAGGTACTTCTTCCATCCATATGCCTTCCTTTGCCTGTTTCTTCACTAAAGCTTTCATCATTTTATCCACTCAACTATGTACTAATCTTATACTCTCACAAAATAGGGCAATACCACTAATATGGCACCAACGATCAGCAGCATGGTGATATCTGATATGAAATAAGGAAAAACAAATAACGCCAGGCCTGTTACAAACGGCACTATCTTCTTTTGTTTTTTTCCATAGATAAAAAAGCCGAGTCCGAGCGAACCAAACACCATGCCCCAGATAAGCATCGACTCAGACTCCATTTCACCCTCCCACCTCTAGGCGGTATCCCCGTTAGCGCCGCGTGAGACATCGATCACGTTTCGTAATTGTGAGATCTTATCCATAACCCTGGTCAATTGCTGCAGATCACGGATCTCTATGGTCACTGCCATGCGTGCCGTTTGTTCTTTTTTGTTTGACATGGTGTTTACTGCAATGACATTTACCTTGTCATCCGACAGCGTGCTGGTAATGTCGCTCAACAGACCATGTCTGTCATTCGCATGGATTAAAATATTTACCGGATAACTCTGCGTTTTGGTATCGCCCCATTCGACTTCGATCAAACGTGCCTGTTCTTTTTCTTTCAGGTACAGGATATTATTACAGTCAGTGCGATGAACGCTCACACCTCTGTCTTTTGTGATAAAACCAACGATGTCGTCGTGCGGAACAGGCATGCAGCAATTGGCGATACTGGTTAACAGGTTGCCTACGCCTAAAACATTTACATCGCTGCCAGCGCTCTTTGCAGTCTTATGCCTGGGTTTCGCCTGCAGCGGGATGTTTTTATTCTCATCATGATTTTCATCTAATACATGCAACATCGCTGACATCTGCGCGACACTTATATCACCTCGGCCCAGATGAATATAAAAGTCATCTGCTGTCTCAAGCTTGAAATGTTTTACAACTTTCGACAGATCCGGTTTGATACCATGGCGCTTAAACTCACGTTCACACAGTGCTTTACCTTCGATGTAGTTCTTGTCTTTATCCTGTTTTCGAAACCAGCCGCGGATGCGATTTCTGGCGCGCGAGGTTTTGATAAAACCTAGATGTGAGATCATCCAGTCACGTCTTGGTGACGCTTCTTTTGTAGTCAGTACTTCGACACGTTCGCCGTTTTTTAATTGATAAGTTAACTGGACGATACGCCCATTCACTTTTGCACCGCGACAACGGTGGCCGATCTCTGTATGTACCGCGTAGGCAAAATCAAGCGGCGTACCGCCTTCCGGCAGATCGATAACCCGACCTTCCGGGGTTAATACATAAACACGATCATGGAACATCTCCGAGCGAAAACTTTCCATCAGTTCTTCGTCGTTGTTCTGTGTGGTATCAAGTAATTTTCTCAATGACTCGATGCCTAGCTGCAGGTTACTTTTACTGCCACCGGTTTCCTTGTATCGCCAGTGAGCAGCCACACCGAACTCGGCAAACTCATGCATCTGTTCGGTGCGTATCTGAATTTCAACCGGCTTACCGCGTGGTCCATAAACGGCGGTGTGCAATGACTGGTAACCATTCTCTTTTGGATTGGCAATATAGTCATCAAACTCTTTGTTGATGTGCCGCCACTGTGCATGCACCAGGCCCAGAACAACGTAACATTCTGCGATATTATCAACCACCACCCGGACCGCACGCACATCGAACAACTCATTAAAACTGCGACGTTTGTCTGTCATTTTTTTCCAGATACTATAGATATGTTTAGGACGACCATAGATCTTGGCAGAAATGCCCTCCCTGGCTGTTATCTGTTCAATCTTGTCGACGACCTCGACGATAAACTGCTCACGTTCTTCGATCTTTCCGTCCAGATCTTTTGCGATGCGTTTATAAGTTTCGGGTTCAAGATAGCGAAAGGCCAGATCTTCCAGCTCCCATTTCAATTGCCCGATACCCAGACGATTGGCTATCGGCGCAAAGATATCCAGGCTCTCCCGGGCGATTTCCTGCTGCTCATTCTCCTGCGCCAGGCTCAGTTGCCTTAAACGTTGGACACGAAAAGCCAGTTTGATCAACACTGCACGTATGTCGTCCACCATGGACAACAGCATGCGACGTAAACGTTCAACCTGTTCTGGTGATGACTCATCACGTTCACCATGAAACTCATGCAACTGGATGACACTGTTCACCAGCCGCACGATATCGCTGCCGAAGATACGTTCGATCTCTTCGCTATCAGTTTTTTTCATCAAACGAGTGCTGCTTAACAGGGCAACGATAAGCGTGGTTTCATCTGAACCCAGTTCGCTTAACAGTAAGGCGACATCCAGGCTGTTTGGCAGTGAACCTTCGGTTGGCAGCTGCCAGACCATGCCACAGGCATGACGTAGCAAACTGTCTTCTTCCACGTCAAAACCCACCAGTTGATGCAGATATTGATCAATAGTGAAGTCTTTGGTTATCTGATTGAAGTCACGCGTTTTTTTCATATCAGGAGGAAGTTTACTGGTGAATAGTTAGTTCTTCGAACAGGGAGTTTAGTTCAATTGATGGCTGGTTGCGTTAGATTAATACGCATGAGAAATGACCGAGTTTGGCCATGAGCGGCCGTTCGAAAATAACAAAGTCAAAAACATTTCACCGCAGAGGCGCTGAGACGCAGAGGAAATCTTGTAAGGTTTTGTAGAGTGGGCACTGCCCACCGGTGTGGTACATCAATTGGCTGTAGTCTGTCGGGCAATGCCCGACCTACGCTGTAGCAAACATAGAATGGCTTTTCTCTGCGCCTCTGCGGTGAATATTTTTAAAGTTTTTAAGGTCAGCTAAGGCTCAAAAACTGTCTCTCATACCAGATAGGATAACCATATGAAGCACAGGCTAACGACTTAAAAATAACACCTATTCTTCCTGACAGTCAGGACATTTTCCGTATAAGGTCAGGCTATGGTCAGTTACTTCATAACCTTTAGCTGCTGCGACCTCTCGTTGACGGTTCTCGATCATCTCATCATAGAACTCTTCGACTTTGCCACAGGATACACAGACGATATGGTCATGGTGACCTTTTTCACTTAACTCAAAGACCGCCTGGCCACTTTCAAAGTGGTGACGTTCAACCAGGCCGGCTGCTTCGAACTGGGTTAGCACACGATAAACGGTTGCCAGCCCGATCTCTTCGCCATCATCCAGTAATGCACGATAGATATTCTCAGCGCTCTGATGGCGAACATTGGAAGCTTCAAGCAGCTCCAGAATTTTCATGCGCGGAAGTGTTACTTTAAGTCCGGCTTTTTTTAAATCACTCGATTCCATAAATTTCTACTGATTATCGTTGTCATATACGGTAGTATTTCGCCCCTTCGAAGGACAACACCATTTAAACACGTTTATGATACTGAGAACCACTCTCATCTGGCATGCCATGGCAAAATTTAAGCAGCAAATATTCATTATTTGCTGCATTACGGCTCTTAGCGCCTGTACTGACTGGCTGCCGGAGGCACATAAACTGGATCTACAGCAGGGAAACACGGTCAAACTCGAGCAGTTAGAAGGTATTTCTATCGGCATGACCAAATCTGAAGTAAGGAAGATCATGGGTTCACCGATGTTATCCGACCCATTCCATAACCAGCGCTGGGATTACATCTATCGCTTTATTCCAAACAAGGGGTTTGAGAGGAAGTCTTTGCTGACCCTGTATTTTGAAGATGATGTACTTTCCAGGATTGATGACTCTGAATACGTTGAGCCGTAGGGCTCAACGTATTAATGAATAGTGAATAATTAAAAACACTAACAAAAACCTGTGTATTGACGTTCCAGCCTGTTTTAAAATTCATTATTCATTATTCATTATTCATTATTCATTATTCATTGCGATGAAGCGCCTTTCTTCATCGCTTTGCCCTCAGCCGCCCGTTTCCGCCTGACTTCTTTAGGATCAGCGATCAAAGGCCGATAGATCTCAACACGATCACCGTCAGATAATACCGTGGTCATCACGGCAGCTTTGCCAAAGATACCAACTTTGGCATCTTCCAGTTCAAGATCAGGAAAATCCATCATGATGCCCGACTGTACGATGGCCGCACCGATGGTGGTACCGGCATCGACATTCACCGCACGGATGATCTGTTTTTCAGGCATGGCATAGGCCACTTCAACATTTATACTTTCAATAACCATAATACTGGCCCCCTAACCGCGCTCACCATACACTTCGACTGCACGTTTGCAAAACGAATCGACCAGAGAATTGGCGATCTGGGTAAAGATTGGCTTAGCGGCTATCGACATCATGGCGTTATCAAATTCAAAATCCAGTTCCAGATTCACTTTACAGGCATTATCTGTTTTCAGTCTATCAAACTGCCAGTAACCTGATAACTTTTTGAACGGGCCATCGACCAGCTGCAGATCTATTCGAAAATCTTTATGCAGACGATTATGGGTAGTAAAGGTTTTATTTAATACACCTTTTGCGATCTCTACCGATGCGACCATCTCGGTTGCTGATTCACTTTTTACTTCCGATGACCGGCACCAGGGCAAAAATGAGGCATAACCGCCTACATCATTGACCAGCTGATACATTTCAGCAGGCGAATAATGCACCAGTGCGCTGCGTTTAATATGTGACATAAATAACTGTTTTCAAAACATTTCTAACTAAATTTTTATCGCGCCGACGGCATTCAAAAACACGATGATTACGGCAAGTGGAGTGACAAAACGAACGAGAAATCGCCAGGTTTTATATATTACTGGATGAGTAGCCAACTCTTCTTTTGTAGACTGCTCACGCATTACCCAGGCGGCGAATATCGCGATGAATAACCCGCCCAGCGGTAACATTATATTTGCGGTCAGGTAATCCAGGGTATCAAAGAAAGTCAGGTTATCGAATATATAGGGAATACTCATCGTTTTGTCTTTCCAGATATTAAACGAGAATACCGTACCCAAGCCGACAAACCAGGTAAGAAAACCGATCCATACTGATGCATAAATTCGACTCAGGCCTTTGTTTTCGACCAGATAGGCGACAGCCGGTTCGATCAGCGAAATTGCCGATGTCCATGCTGCAAACACCAGCAGAGTAAAGAATATTACACCGACCAGGGTGCCACCCTGCATATGGCCGAAGGCTATGGGTAAGGTCTGGAATATCAATCCAGGACCCGCGCCCGGCTCCAGGCCATTGGCAAAAACGATGGGGAAGATAGCAAGGCCTGCAAGCAGGGCCACCACCGTATCAGCGATAGCAATCCAGATGGCCGCCTGAGTAATAGAATACTCCTCCGACAGATAGGAGCCATAAACCATGATAGCCCCCATGCCCAGGCTTAGTGTAAAAAAGGCGTGCCCCATGGCGGTAAGGACTCCCTCACGGGTAATCGTGCCGGGCGTAAATAAAAATTCTACACCTTGCATAAAGTAGCCGGTTGTCATGGCATAGATAACAACGACGACCAGCAAGCCAAACAACAGCGGCATCAGGTAAGTAACTGCCTTTTCAAGACCCTGCTTAACACCACGAGCGACGATCATCATGGTCATCACCATAAAAATGGTGTGCCACGCCAGCAGACGTTCAGGATCACTTACCAGATCGGTGAAAATACTATTCACACCATCAGCGGTGACGCCAAGAAACATACCGCTACCGGTGCGAAATATATATGACATCGCCCAGCCGGCGATCACACTGTAGTAAGAAAGGATCAAAAACCCGGCAGCGACACCCATCCAGCCCAGCCATACCCAGCCAGGATTGCGGTGCTCGTCTTTTGCCAATGCAATCATGGTATTGATAGGGCTCTGCTTGCCTCGACGCCCGAGCGTGATTTCAGCCATCATGATGGGAATACCGATCAATGCGATACACAACAGATAGACCAGTACAAAAGTGCCACCGCCATTCTCGCCCGTTATATAGGGAAATTTCCAGATATTACCCAGACCAACGGCAGAACCTGTGGCTGCGAGGATAAATACGGTACGATTGGCCCATTGACCATGAATTGAAGTACGTTTTTCAGACATAATTTCGTTGTTATTTTTTATTGCTCATTGTTAACAATTTATAGCACCGACTCAAGCTATTTTTGAAGATATCGTGAATTAGATACAGCAATCACACCTTTTGGCGATAATGCTGGCTTAAGCTAACGTACACAATTGAGCCAAAGCGGACGTAGTCCGCTAGTCGTTGGTCCTTCGTCATTGGTCTTTCGTCAGACATGCAGGTCTGCATAAGGAACGTTGCAGGCATTGTCGGAGAATGCGCCGGCAACGCTACCGCTTATGACGGCCTACAAAGAAACTAA
>JADFWF010000331.1 GCA_015222965.1 Pseudomonadota bacterium
TCTGCGATTATGGAAATGGATATAATTGAACAAAGAATGATTGGCAGCATTAGCCAGCCACCGGATTTTACTAATTCAAACACATGTCACCTTTGAAAAGACGCTACTAAAAAAGATCCGGAATATTTGACCAGGTCGAAAAGTCAGTCATGTTAATAGCCAGATCGGGCAGCTCGATTGTAGTTATTATTATCGTTTTTATTATATAGAACCTGCGCCCTATCTTACTTGATTTATCATCATGTCAATAGTGCAGAGTGCTATCTGTTAGACGGTTATTCGCCAACGATATGATGCCAGTACTTGCCGGTCTTTTCCCGATACTTTTCGATGGTAAAACCTGCTTCAGCCACCAGCCTGATCGTTATTGCCCCGGCTTCGTCTGTTCGCACCAGTTCCCGCTGTTCAGAGCTATAACGTCTGACCACCTTCTGATTGGGCAATCGATACCTGTTTTTATAACCCACTGAAATCAAAGACAATTCCGGATTAACCGCTTGAATAAACGCCATACTGGAAGAGGTATTGCTGCCATGGTGCGGCACGATGAATACGTCAGAGTCCAGCTGCTGTCCATACTTCTTAAGTAGCTGCCTCTCTGTCTTTTTTTCTATATCGCCCGTTAGCAAAACACTGCCAGATTTTGAGACCACCTGCAAAACACAGGAACGATTGTTCCGCTTACCTTTCTGACTGAGGGACATATCGTTATTTTCGGGGGATAAAAAGGCAAAATCAACATCATCCCAATGCCATTTCAAACCAGCGATACAAGCTTGTTTATTCCCGGACTGAAGATTCTCAATATCCTGCCCGATGAGCATCGCCTCCGGGTATTCATCGATGATCACCTGGGCCCCGCCTATATGATCTGAATCGCCATGACTGATGATCAGGCGATCCAGTTTCTGGATTCCCCGGGAACGCAGATAGGGAATAACCACACCACTTCCTGCATTGAGCCGGTCACTAAATTTTGCACCGGCATCAAATACCGCAACATGATTTTGCGTCTGGATAACTGCTGCTGAGCCCTGCCCGACATCGAGCACTGTTAACTGATACTCGCCAGTTTCAAAGTTAGCCTCATTACTTATAAGCAGTGGCAAAAACAACAGACACGCCAATAACCGAAATGACCAGCAGGCATATAGAATTTGTCGTTCGTTCCGGGTTCTGAAAATACTGGATGACAGACGTGCTGAATAATATAACAATAAAAATGCCAACGTTGCTGCCAGCATTTTCATCATGCTGACATCACCTCGCACCCATACCGCATAGGGTAAAGATGAAAGATAAGACAATAATGGCCAGATAAGATCTAATAATGCCGACGCCATCGAAAAAAGCATATCAGAGAAAGAAGGCCAGAAGAATGAACACATGATTGCCAGCAGCACTACCGGCACGACTAAAAAACTCACGTAAGGGATCAGCAACAGATTTGCAACCGGTGATACCAGCGACACCTGCTGAAACATGAACAAAGACAGAGGCAGTAAAAACAGACTGATTAACAGCTGCAGCCGGACCCACTGTCTCAAGGTAACCTTTAATCGGCTAAAAAAAGAATCATCCTCTCTGCCCGACTTTTGTGCCGATGTGATACTGATAAAAATAACCGCGACCGCTGAAAAAGAAAACCAGAAGCCGGCAGATAAAACCGCTAGAGGATCTATCAATAACACTATTATCAATGCAAAACCCAGCGCATCGACAGGCCGGTGATTTCGACGGATGACTATCATTACTGACAATACCAGCAGCATGATGACGGCGCGCTGTGTCGGAATAGACAGACCCGCTATCAAAGCATATAAAAATGCGGTGAACATACCTGCGATTAATGCCACATGCTGAGCCGGTATTCGTTTTATGATAAAAACCGGTACCACACGACGAATCAGCAAATATGCAAACAGAGAAGCCAGTCCGATGTGCAAACCCGATATCGCCATCAGGTGACTGGTTCCCGTATTCGCCAGAACAGACCACTGCTGGTTAGTTATCGAAGATTTATCACCGATAGCTAAAGCCTTGACCAAAGAATACGAATTTATCCCACTGGCATCTGATTGCTTACTTAGCTTATCGATCTGCCGGCTCAGTGTTTGCCGGACATAATTGATCGAACTCGATGGGCCTTGTATACGTCTATTTAAACTGGATTTGCGCACGTAACCCGTGGCGTGAATGCCATGCTGAAACAGCCAGGCTTCATAATCAAAACCACCGGGGTTCATAAAACCATGCGGCGGTTTTAAGCGGACTTCCAGTTGCCATTGCTCACCGGCATTAACAGGTCGTCCGTAATACCAGCTCAAGCGAATCTTTTTCGGGAAACTCTCAACGGCCGTCCTGTCATTTTTGGCCGCCAGTATGCTGTAACTTTCGACACTGAATTCAAAACGTTGAACCTCACTATTGGTTACCGGGATGTTGGAAACCGTACCGTTGATAACGATATTCCGCCCTGTCAGATCCTCACTTAAGCGGTTGGATAGTTGTCGTTCCGCAAAGAATGACGAATACATTATCCCAATTAGAATCAATAAGATAATTATTAGTATTAATGTAAATTCTTTCTTATAAGTAAACCTGTTTTTGTTAAAAAAAAATGCATTGATAGCGATACAAAGAGAGACGAAAGCCGATAACAGGCAAAGCGTAGAAATTCGTGGCAGAACTGCCAGCTGCTGAACAAACATAATGCCCAGCAAAAATGCGAACGCGTAGACAAACATCCCTGCTTTTAGCTTCACAGCCTATTCCCTGGCATGACCCATTCCGTGGTTAAATTTAATTGCTTTGGCATATCCTAAGCAAAGCAAGCAAATAAGTAAAAGGTTATAATATTGCGCTGAATACCTGTTCACTTGATTCAACGACAGAAACACTTACAACTTTTTACTTAAAACTCACAACTCCAGCTTTATATAACCATGCCACGCAAGTTTTTCCAACGTTTTCTGCCGAAGCCACAGACGATCAAAGACAACAAAACACTCCAGATTTTTGGCGACTGGTTGCATGAACCCAATCTATGGCATCTAAATCGTCGCTCTGTCGCTGGTGCATTTGCTGTCGGCCTGTTTTTTGCGTGGATGCCGGTACCCTTTCAGATGGCATTGTCTGCCGGTGCAGCAATCTGGTTCAGCACTAACCTGCCATTGTCCATCGCCCTGGTCTGGATCACCAACCCTGTAACCATTCCTCCGATGTTTTACTTTGCATATATCGTTGGCACCTGGATAGTCGGTGAACCTGCCATGGATTTCAGCTTTGAGCTTACATATGACTGGTTGCTCAACGAGCTGGAAGCCATCTGGAAGCCTTTTTTAGTCGGCTGCTTCACATTAGCATCCACTAGCAGCGTAATCGGTTATTTCGGTATCGATGCTTTCTGGCGTTACGAGGTAGCTCACCGGCGCAAAAATAAACCTCACTTAAAGAAAAAATAAACTGCCCTTAAACCCTATGATCTGGAAACCACATGCCACTGTCGCCGCAATCATCGAGCGCGATAACAAATTCCTCATGGTCGAAGAACTGATTCACGGCGAGCGTTTATTTAACCAGCCCGCAGGCCATCTGGACCCGGATGAAAGCCTGATCGATGCCGTCATCAGGGAGACCCAGGAAGAATCTGCCTGGCAGTTTATCCCGGAAGCGGTCACCGGCATCTATCTGTGGAAACACCCGGATAACGGCGAAACTTTTCTGCGCGTCGCGGTCTGCGGCAGCTGCACTAACCATGATGCAGGGCAGCCACTCGATGAAGGCATAATAGAAGCTTTATGGAAAAGCCGTGAAGAACTTGCACAGGATCCAGATAAATTACGCAGCCCGATGGTCATCAATTGCATCGATGATTACCTCGCCGGTAAACGTTACCCCCTGGATATGCTGGTCAACGTACCTTAACCTTCTCACATGAGTAAACAAAAAATCATCGTTGGCATGTCAGGCGGTGTCGATTCTTCAGTCGCCGCATTACTACTTCTCGAACAGGGTTACCAGGTAGAAGGCCTGTTCATGAAAAACTGGGAAGAAGATGACGACACTGAATATTGCGCAGCGGCAGTAGACCTTAAAGATGCCACAGATATCTGCGATACCCTGAATATAAAACTGCACACGATTAATTTCTCCGGTGAATACTGGGACAGAGTATTCCAGCATTTTCTGGATGAGTACAGTGCCGGGCGCACACCTAATCCTGACATCCTGTGCAACAAAGAAATAAAATTTCGAGCATTTCTGGAGCATGCACAATCACTGGGCGCAGAAAAAATTGCTACCGGACACTACGCCCGCACACGAAAAAACAAAGGAAAAACACAGCTGCTCCGTGGTACCGACAGCAACAAGGACCAAAGTTACTTTTTACACGCCTTAAATCAGCATCAATTATCACACGCGATGTTCCCGATAGGAGAGATAGACAAACCACATATACGGGAACTGGCAAAACAAAATAATTTAGTCACACACGATAAAAAAGACAGCACCGGCATCTGCTTTATCGGTGAACGCAGGTTCAATACCTTTTTAGAAAAATATCTGCCAGCAAAACCCGGTGATATATATACCGTTGATGGCGATAACATCGGCACCCATAACGGTTTGATGTACTACACATTAGGTCAGCGAAAAGGGCTTGGTATCGGCGGACTAAAGGACAGCGATGAAGAACCCTGGTACGTCGTTGAAAAAGATCTGCTAAACAACATATTAAAAGTCGCACAGGGCCATAACCACCCTGCTATGTTCCATAACACGCTTGAGGCCAGCCAGGTTAACTGGATAGAAGAAACAGCGCCCGATGTCGATAACTCACTTGTCGCCAAAATACGCTATCGCCAGAGTGACCAGCACTGCCAGTTGATCAAGATTGATGAAACGAAGTACAAAGTAAGGTTTGATGAGACACAACGCGCTATTACGCCAGGCCAATCTATCGTATTCTATCAAAACGAAGTTTGTCTCGGCGGCGGCGTTATTGAAGCGATGAATAATGAATAATGAATAATGAATATTATTTTCTATTTATTAGCCTCTGTCATCTTGAACGCTAGTGAAAGATCTTAACCTGCCAAAATCAAGATTCTTCACTATCGTTCAGAATGACAGTACCCAAGACGCCGATAACACATAAAATATTTTTTTGTAAAATAAACTGATGAACCATAATAAATACGACCAAACACTCGCACTCGCCGGCATCTATCAGGCGGCATCACTGGTAAAACAGATTGCTAATTCAGGTGTAGCCAACAGCGCCCATATCGAATCCAGCCTGGAAACGCTGTTTCGTTTTGATGCAGACAGTGTCGAAGAGGTCTATGGCAGTGTTGCCGGCGTTAGTCATGGCGTCAAGATATTACTGCAACATCTGAATGACGCCGCTTCCAAAGACACTGAAATAACAAAATATGTTGTCTCACTCATCATGCTGGAAAAAAAGCTGTCGAACAATAAAACGATGCTGGACGACATCAGCAAGCGACTGGATAAAATCGAATCACAGTTTGAATTCTTTTCTCTGTGCCATGAAAACACTTTTGCGAAA
>JADFWF010000054.1 GCA_015222965.1 Pseudomonadota bacterium
GAAAACAACTCGGATAATTGCCATCACTTTTCAGCCGATTGATTGACTACGATCAATATTCTTAGTGTTATAAACTGCAAACTAAAAGTAAGCCTTACAAATAAAATAATGAGGAGATAGCTATGAGCGATGTCCAGAAATTTATTAATACCTGTACCACCATGCTGAATGAAAACATCAACGAACAGGAGTGTGATCTTCTCTCCTCTGCTTTCCAGTTACGCAAGCTTGCTGTCGACGAGGTTCTGCTTCGTGAGGGTGAAAAGGATGACACTCTATACATCGTTATAGAAGGAGACGTCATAGTGACGCGTGATGCAGGCGGCGACGAACACGTCACATTACAGCACCTGAAACCAGGCGATATAGCCGGAGCTATGGGATTTATCGATGGTAGCAGTCATTCGGCTACTCTGAGTGCAACGAGGGCATCACATGTTCTGGAACTGCATCGGGATGTGCTGGAAGGCATGATCGATGCACACCCTCAACTGGTATACAAGATAATGAAGATGATCGTTCGCTCTGTTCACAAGACAATGCTGCAGATGAACAGACAGTTTGTCGAGATGAATAATTACATCATGAAAGAACATGGTCGTTATTGATCACAATTTAAAAACAACGAAAAGTTCAGCGCCCTTCTGCTCTTTTTAATTGCGCATAGATTTCAGCGAGCATCAGGTACCACAGAATGTTTGCATGACCACCTCATCAGGCTCAGGCGGTTGCATATAGCTATCCTTCCCTTCCTGTTGCACATACGGATTTTTCAGCACTTCATGTAAAGCATGGAAAACAGAAAAATCATCACGGTCTTCTGCCGCTCTGATGGCGGCTTCTATCTGGTGATTACGCGGTATATAAACAGGGTTCACCGCCTGCATTTTCACCTGCCGTTCTCCATCACTCTGCACCTCCTCACTCAGACGCTTACGCCACTTGAGCACCCAGTCATCAAACTGTGCTGGATCATCAAACAGATTCCGGCAGTCACCATCTTGCTCTGATGACCGTGCAGACATACGCGAAAGATAAAGAAACGTTAGGGTAAAGTCAGCATTATTCCCTGCCATCGTATCGAGCAGTTCTTCGATAAGTTTTTTATCCGCCTCCTGCTCAGATTCATCAGGCGGTGTTAACAGGCCACATTTTTTTCGCATACCCGACAGCCAATGATCCTGATAACTCTCAACATAGTTCTTCAACACGCCCTGCGCGATCTCGGTTGCGGCATCGGCGTCTCCTGCGAGCAACGGTAACAATGCTTCAGCCAGCCGCGTTAAATTCCACAGACCGATAGAAGGCTGATTACTGTAAGCATAGCGCCCATCACGATCGATCGAGCTAAACACCTGTTCATGATCATAACCATCCATAAATGCGCAAGGACCATAATCTATCGTTTCCCCTGCGATCGACATATTATCGGTATTCATCACACCATGGATAAAACCCAGCTGCATCCACTGCGCGATCAACACTGCCTGACGTTCGACGGCAGCTTTCAAAAAAGCCAAATAGGGGTTATCTGCTCCGGCCGACTGCGGATAATTTCTCTCGATGACAAAATCGGCAAGCTCACGTATCGCTTCCATATCGCCTTTCGCCAAAAAATACTCGAATGTTCCTACACGGACAAAACTCGTTGCGATACGCGTGATGATGCCACCAGGCAGCAGCCGTTCTCTGGCCACATCTTCACCGGTGGTCACTGCGGCTAATGCACGCGTGGTAGGCACACCGAATTTTGCCATCGCCTCACTGATCAGGTATTCACGGAGCACCGGACCGAGGGCCGCACGGCCATCACCACTGCGAGAATAAAACGTGCGCCCTGAACCTTTTAGCTGGATAGCAAAAGAACCGCCATCAGCTCCGTCTATCTCACCTAACAGGATCGCTCGGCCATCACCCAGTTGCTGATTGAAGTGACCAAATTGATGACCGGCATAAGCCATCGCCAACGGCTCAGCACCTTCGGCAATGACATTACCTGAAAAAATTGCAGCACATTCTGTTGCGGTTAATTCGGCCACAGATAAACCCAGTGTTTCAGCCAGGTTTTCGTTAAATATAATCAGCCCGGGGGCAGCAACGGGAGACGGCGGGGTCTTTACGTAAAACGACTCACCTAACGTCAGGTATCGATTGTTGAAGGGCATTGATTTCAATTTTTTCTCTATGACAAAACGGGGAGAGGTCACAGTCTAACTTACTAACCGTGTTACAAAGTCAGAGAAAATTTACGGAATTAATTATGGCTGAAATAAAATCCTGATTACTCGTACATGATTATCACGGCAAAGATAGCAACTGCTGTTGCCACGATAGCTATGCCCATAACGATCCACTCACGCCTGTTAACCGGCGCATCATTTCTTTCCATTAATTCCTGGATACCCGCGAGGTATTCCACACTGTCAGAGTCATGCCCCGACAACCACTCGTGCAGTTCAGAATCGGTTTTCCCCCTTAGATTGTGTCGATCGATAGCCATACAATCAGGCTAATACAGCCAACCTGCAATGATATTGATTTAAATCAATATCGTAGCGCATATGAGATCTAAAGAGATTACCGCTCGATTGGTGCACGAAGACCGAAAACCGTTTTTACTGATAATAAGCTTTCGTCTTAAAAAATTCGTTTCTTTTTAGACTCGTCGACTTCTTCTTCCTCTACCACGATGGCGATATGTGAATCATCGCAATACGGTGGAATCCTGGACTGTTTGCAGCCACAGAAAGCGACCATCACGTTGTCATCTGCTACATATTTCAATGGTTCAAAGTTCGTTCCTTTATGCGAGCCATCACAAAAAGGCTGTGACTTACTGAGACCGCACGTGCACCACCAGTATGTTTGACCTTTCTTGACAACAACCCCAAACGGTCCCTTTTTAGCGACAACGGCTTCTTCGCTCATGCTGAATGCCTCATGTTAATTTCCGACTCTGAATAACACCTTATTGAATCTGTTGATCAACATCCAGCCAATGGATAATCTGGCGCCAGTCTTCATGGTCCTTTTCGCTGGCTTTTGATCCCATCTCATGTATGCCAAGACCGCATTCAGAAGCTTTATTGTAACTCTGTGTTTCCCTTAATTTTGCGATGACAGGGATATCCAGTGCATCCAGAAAATTTTCCAGCGCCTGAAATGAGAGTGTATTTGACCTGACCCTGTTACATACGATGCACAGGCGAATATTTTTAGTTTTAACTTTGGCTAACAGGTACAGATCACGGATGAAGTCCGCGGTCGCATGCATATCGATAGAAGAAGGCAATACCGGGATCACGATAGTATTCGAACCATCTATCTGGTCGATCATATCCAGTCCTTTCAAACAGGCGGGGGTATCGACAATGACATACTCAGTACCTAACGGAATCTGCATCTGCCAGCTCCGGGTAATAGGCTGGTTCGTCGGATAGGCCACTATGCCATTGATTTCACTCACGTCACCCGCTCTGTGTTTTAGCCAGTAGGTACTGGAACCCTGCGGGTCGTAATCGATCAACGTGGTGTTTCTGCCATACACAGCCAGGGCGCTTGCCAGATTGGTGGCAATAGTGGTTTTACCACAACCACCCTTCATATTGATGACCGTTATTCGCTGCATGATCGACTGCTATGTTCCCACTCATTACCCATTCAGAGCCCGGTCGGATAGCCCCCGACTTCTGAATGTTTAACATAAAGTGTAGACCATCCTGCTCAGGAACATAAATAATAGCCCTTCTTTGATGTTTTTACTCTGAGCCCAAACAATCCTTAATATCAACAAAGTTATTTCATTTCTACTGCAATCAAAAGGCTATCTCATTCGTATTTAGTACATGGCACATCATTTTGTGCCTGTAATTAATTCAAACTGGAGAATACTATGAAAGATAAAAGTCAGATGATAAGAGCGACATTAGCAGGTGTTATGGCTGTTAGTTCGACCTTACTTGCAACTAACGCGCTAGCCGTACCTGAAAATCCAAAACAGTGGGAAAAATGTGCGGGTATAGCCAAACAGGGCATGAATGATTGCGGTGCACTTGACGGCAAACACAGCTGTGCTAGTCAGGCAAAGATAGATAATGCTGATAATGAATGGGTATATGTTCCTAAAGGCACATGTACAAAAATTACCGGTGGATTTGTTGCTGCCATAAAACCCGCCAAATAACAGGGGGACAAAGCCTTATGAACGGACAGCTTGCTGGTTTACCTGCGACGGGTTTATCTAAAAACAGCGTCGGCCTTGGTTTGCGATCATCTCATATCGACCAGATACTGCAACAGCGCCCCGAAGTGCCATGGTTTGAAGTCTTGATGGAGAACCATACGGCACGGGGTGGATTAATAGCTGATCAACTGGCAGCTGTCCGTGAACACTACCCGATATCTCTGCATTGTTTAGGCATGTCTATAGGTGGTGTAGATCCCCTGAATATGGATTACCTCGCCACCCTAAAATGGATGATCAAACAGTACCAGCCGGTACAGGTCTCTGACCATCTTTGTTTTACAAGATATGGAAAACACCAGTTTAACGATTTGTTGCCAATACCACTTACAACGGAATCATTTCAGCACATCGGTAGTCGAATAAAACAAATACAGGATTACCTGGGCATAAGAATATTGATTGAAAATGTTTCTAGCTATTTACAATTTGAGGCATCTGAAATGAATGAAGCCGAGTTTTTATCAGAACTGGTTAGCGAAACCGGTTGTGGAATACTGCTGGACATTAATAATGCCTATGTCAATGAATTCAACCATGGATACAGTGCAAAAGCCTTTATTGATACTCTGCCGATCGACAGTGTTGGCGAAGTACACCTTGCTGGTTATGAAGATAAATCAGACTATCTTATCGACGCACACAACAACCGGGTAACAGATCCTGTTTGGGCATTATTTGAATATTATCTTCAGTATGCAAAAGGTGCCCCAGTATTAATCGAATGGGACAATGATATTCCGGAATTTAGCGTGTTACTTGATGAAGCTGAAAAAGCAGAGCGGATTATTAGCAGAACTTCTGAAAGCAGGTTTCCGGGTTCAGTACGAACAGATGTGCCAGGTAAGTGCGCAACATGTTAAAGGTTTTACAACAACATCAATCCGAATTCGCATGCGCATTGGTGCATCATCAAAGTACTCACGAGCAGTTTTTCCGAAAAATAACAAAAACATCGAAAATTTCTCCGCAACTTGCATTAGATATCTATAGAAACAATACACATGGTGCACGCTTGAAAAGTCTGGAGATAACATACCCTGTTTGCAGAAAAATACTGGGCAATGAAACCTTTCATCTTATAGCTCAACAATACGTAATCGAGGGCACTGAAGGTTCATCTGACCTGAATCATTTTGGCGAGTCATTTAACCTGCACATTAGATCATTGTTAGCAGCAGGCCGGTTAGCTGAAGAATATTGTTATCTAACAGACCTCATTGCCTTCGAATATAAAATGCATGATGCTTATTACGCAGATACTGATCCGATATTTCCATTTAAACAATTTGAGCAGAAGGTCGACAATGGCCAGTCGATTTATTTTAAAACAAGTTCGGCGCTGGCTCTGATAGTTTCAGAATATCCAGTTTATGAAATCTGGAGAAGTAACAAAGAACAACAACATGCAGGGGAAATTAAACCAATAGACGGGAAACAGCACCTGCTTGTTTACCGTGATGAATACAAGTCATCTATAGCTGTTATTAATAACAATGAATACAGCATATTAAAAGCCATCATCAACAATCTTTCATTGCAGGAAATTATTAATAATACAAATTTTGATATTAATAATGTATTGCCCGTTTTAATCACTAACAGATGGATTGTAGGCATTAAATAACATGAGCAGCGGTAACTTTTTCAGCCGGGTTGAGATGAACAATTTATACCGTTACGGTTATGCGCTCTGCAGCAATCAAGATGATGCTTATGACCTGCTTCAGTATGCACTTGAAAAATATTTGCACAAGTCAGACAGGTACAATGATGCCTGTGATCTGGCCTATGTAAGAACAACCATGCGAAACCGCTTTATCGATGAATACCGTAAATCAGCACGTTTTCCTGAAGAAGAATATGATGATGGTTTACTTGTTGTAATAGATGAAACCGCATTAGAAGATGTTGTTGTTGCACAGATTGATCTCGAAATCATGTGGAAAGAACTCAACACCATGGAAAGGGAGGTTTTATATTACTGGGCAATTGAAGGAATGACCGCACAGGAAATAGCTGAACAGATTGACGTAGCAAGAGGTACGGTGCTGTCACGTCTATACCGTATAAGAAAAAAATTCGATACAAAAGCAGAAATCAATGAGCTATCAGGAGGTCGCGGAGCATGAATAAACCATTGAAACAATCTGTGCGAGACCATCTTGATACATATTCATTAAGCGAAGATCAACTAAATAAACTTGAGTCGCTCGCTGAGCAGAATAAACCTGTAACAAAACACCGGATCTCAATTTACCCCTTTACCATGGCAGGTGCTGTTGCCGCATTCCTGTTAGTTTTTTTCCTGGCGCCTTATCTGCAAAACCAGTCTGGCATTCAGAAGAAAATTGCAATGGAGGTAGTTGCTAACCATATCAAACTTAAACCACTTGAAATTGAAACTAGCAGTATTGAAGGAATACGCAGTTATTTTAAGAAGCTGGATTTCGTGCCGGTTAACAGCCAATTGGTAAGTCAACTGGGGCTGGAGTTAATCGGTGGCCGATATTGTTCACTCCAGGGCAATATTGCTGCTCAACTAAGAGTTAGAAAACCCGGTACTAATAGTGTACAGACCCTGTATCAAACAGAATACAGAAAAGATGTCTTTGAAAATATGCCTGCACTGGAAGACGGCGATAAGCC
>JADFWF010000055.1 GCA_015222965.1 Pseudomonadota bacterium
CACCTCACCCGCGTCGGCAACCGCCATCAGCGCTTCCATACTGGTCGGATACAATGAAAAAGCAATGGCCATCTCACCACTGTTAACGCGTTTTTCCAGTTCGCCCAAACCACGTATGCCACCGACAAAGTCGATGCGGTTATCCGTACGCGGATCAGAGATACCCAGAACCGGTTCGATCAGATTATTTGCCAGCAGACTAACGTCAAGCGACGCCACCGGGTCATCCGGCACCAGTCCAGTATTAATGTTCAGGCGATACCACTGGCCATCGACATACATACCAAACTCTGTGGCTTTGGCTGGTTTAACGGCAGCCGACTCTTCCGTAACAGTAAAAGCTGTTTTTACCTTTTCCAGCAACTCGTCATTGCTCAGGCCGTTTAAATCTGTGATCACGCGGTTATAATCCAGGATATTCATCTGGTTATGCGGGTAGATAACTGACAGGAAATAATCACTGTTCTGATTACCGTCGCCATCGTATAGCTCGTGGCTCTTTGCCACGCGCGAGGCAGAGGCTGAACGGTGATGGCCATCAGCAATATAAATGGCTTCCATGGCATCAAAACCGGCACTTATTTTTTCGATGGTTGCATCATCATTGATCACCCAGAAAGTATGCTGCACACCATCATCGGCAGTCACATCGACCAGTGGCGACTGCCTGGTGGTTTCTTCTAAAATCGCATCCATATCTGCCTGTGATTTATAGGCCAGCAATACCGGACCGGTCTGCGCATTTAACGCTTCGATCTGGCGCACACGATCATCCTCTTTTGCCGGACGGGTATATTCGTGTTTGCGTACGCGGTTGATATCGTAGTCAGCAACCGATGCTACTGCAACCAGGCCCACCTGCGAATGGCCATCCATAATTAAACGGTAGGCGTAATAACAGGGTTTATCTTCACGGATCAAAATGCCTTCCTGCAGCATCTTCTGCATATTCTCAGCAGATTTGGCGTATACCGACGGATCATAGGGGTCGGTACCTTCCGGCAGATCAATCTCAGCTTTGGAAATATGCAGAAAGCTCCATGGACGACCGTCTGCACGTTCACGCGCTTCGGCAGAATTTAAAACATCATAAGGCGGTGCAACAACCTCTTCGGCGCGTTCGGGTACAGGGCGTAAACCGGCAAAAGGTCTAATTAATGGCATTGTTTTTCTCAGGTCTATTTTTGATGTGCAGATTATACAGTATCGGTACACTAAGCATCCCTGATTAATTAATAGCTGAATAAGAGCCAGACAGGGATAGCACTTACTTAAGCGAACTTTTGTTATATTTATGATGTTGCTGGGTTACGCTGCGCTAACCCAAGCTATAAATACGGGCACAGGCTTTACTTTGTAGGTCGAACTAGCGCAATGTAATCCGACAGATGTGACAAACCCATAGTTTGTCCGTTTTGACCAACTTATGGTTCCACAGGCGCTGTAGGTGGCCATATGTCTCAATACAATCATAAAGCGACATTGAGCGACTTTTTCTGGCTTTGAAAATATCCACAACAACGGACCTTCGTTTATTTTTACTGACAGAGAACTTTCGGCACGGAACGGTCACTCCCGATTCATGACGTATTTTAATGCTTCTAAACGAGTGTTGTTATATACAGAATCTGTGCAATCATCCTCGAGTTCACGCAATCTGATGTTGGCCCATGCAATTGCTGAAGTAGATCCATGTTTCTTCCGATAATTAAAATAACCGAATAACTCCTCAACCATTTGCTCTATGCCATCTTGATTACCATACGATGTATTCATGCTTTTTGATTCTTCCGGCTCTAAATTCCTAACGATCTGAGCAAAAAAAATTGCAAGCTCTATCACAGCATCAGATCTGTTTATATATGGTCCAAATTGTTTTCCTTCGCGAGTATCAAAATACCAATATCCATTTGCAGAATAGATTCTTTTACTTCTAAAGTATGTTTTATCATTTTCTTCAACGGAGCGATTCTGCCTCATAACAATTACTCCCTGACGATTGAGTCATACAAAATTATACGATACATACAGGCTGTTCCTTTGGGTGATAAGTTGGTGGTTTGCTGATTACCATCTTATCATTCAGAACAGCCGTTTTATCTTTATGGATCAGTTAGTTATTGCTTAAGTAAGTGCCATTCTGCTCTGACCCCACTTATTTGCAAGGTGGCTGAACCTTCCTCTTTGCAATTAAGGGGAATTCAATCCGGCTGGAATGTTATGAATGACCTTGCAATCGGCATTAAATATGGGCGGTGGATCTCCTGATGTCATCCATTTGAAGTTATTCCCCATAATGAGTGTGGGACAGTTGCTAACGTCCAAGGTATCACCGTTGTTATTTACCACAACTGAATGATCGGCTACCAGTTGCTGTTTGATGACATTACCGATTACAGCGGATCCTGCCGCAGACATTCTTCCTACGATATTTTCAGCAACAACGCCTACGGTGATGATATCTCTAACGCCATTATCTACTGCTACACAGTTTTTGATGATTGCATCACCCTTACCCGATAATCCTATACGGATACCATAGCGTGTATTGTTAGTAGATCGAATATTTTCAATAACTGCATCACGTACGTTCTTCATTTCCACGCCATTATTAAAATTCGTGATGTTGCCGTTCCTCAGAACCACGCCACGCCAATGATCATCATATGTGGTAACACCAGCTCCGGTACCATCACCATAAAGAGTAAAGCCATTGAGATCTATCGTCACATAATGCACATTGATTCCCAGGCAGTCACCTGAGACGCCCAGGTTCCGCGTAAGAATATAGGAACCCGACTCATTGATCTGCATACACTCTGAGATCGCCTTACGACCTTCAAGCCCGAAATTGGTCGCACACCCCATAAATAGAGTCGAATTGAGTATCATCACGATCAAAAGCATCATTTTTGAATTCATGCAGTATCCTCCATAATTTTCCATAACTCCCGTGAATGAAGTATAGGAAGTATAGACACCCTTTCTAACCCAAGTCAAACCAAAGAATCCTAAAAACAACCCCTTTCCCTCTGCTTCTAACCAATAAGTTTCACGTCTTTATCAACTAATACCATAAGAATTTAGAGCTTATACTCTTGTTTCAATAAAACTGGCGAACACCTTCCTGCCAACAATCTGTAGCAATTCCTTTTACTCACATGTCATCCATCTTAATCAGCAAACAGTCTACTTTGTGGTGGCGACCGGCCTTCTGGCATCACATATTTTATTGTGACTGGTGTTTGCTCTTTTAAGTGTGCAAGTATTTTCTTGATAATAACTGGATCTTCAATACACGCAATCACTTTCACTTTTTTACCACAGATATCACACACTTCTATATCGATATTGAATACCCGTTTCAGGCGTTGCGCCCAGGTCATTCCCTG
>JADFWF010000056.1 GCA_015222965.1 Pseudomonadota bacterium
GTTCATATACGCATAAAACGGCGAGCAGTGCCTGCCCTACAAAAACTTACAAGCTTTTCTCTGTGTCCTCTGTGTCCTCTGTGCCTCTGTGGTGAATAGCTTTTAAGTTTTTAAGGTCAGCGTTGACCAAAAAACGGCTTTACGATAGCAGTCAAAAAACAGGTTCTCACCCCCATTATCATGTAATATTTCCCCAATGAGCGAAGTTCAGCAACAAATCGAAGCAAATCCAACCCTGCAAGCCGTCGTTAAAACAAATGCGACTAATTTGCTGGGTCTGGACCGTGCTGGGCTGGAAACATTCTTTGAGTCCATCGGCGAGAAGAAGTTTCGCGCCACGCAGGTGATGAAGTGGATCCATCAGCTGGGTGTTACTGATTTTCAGGAAATGAATAACCTTTCTAAAGACCTGCGCAATCAACTGGCTGAGACCAGCTGTATACAGAATCTTCAGGTTACAAAAGATATGTTATCAACAGACGGTACCCGCAAGTGGTTGCTGCAACTGTCTGACGGTAATCATATCGAGGCTGTATTTATCCCGGAAGACGACCGCGGTACCTTATGCGTTTCTTCACAGGTTGGCTGCGCACTGGATTGCAGTTTCTGTTCCACGGGCCGCCAGGGTTTTAACCGCAACCTGACAACAGCAGAAATCATTTCCCAGGTCTGGCTGGCCGCACACCTGCTCGAAGAAGAAAAAAAGCCGGGGCGCAAGATCACCAATGTGGTGATGATGGGCATGGGTGAGCCATTATTAAATTTTGATAATACGATAACAGCCGTCCGCATCATGATGGATGACTTTGCTTACGGGTTGAGCAAACGGCGTGTTACTGTGAGTACAGCAGGTGTCGTGCCTGCGATGGACCGACTGGGCGATACCCTTGATATGCGGCTGGCAGTGTCGCTGCATGCCAGCAATGACAAGCTGCGTGATGAACTGGTGCCGGTCAATAAAAAATATCCGCTAAAAGAATTAATGGCTGCATGCCGTCGATTTATTGATAAACAAAATTCACGTTCTAGAATAACCTTTGAATATGTGATGCTCGATGGTATCAACGATCAGCCAGAACACGCGCGTGAGCTGATCAAGTTATTGAAGGGCATTCCAACTTTGATGAACCTGATACCGTTTAACCCGTTCGAAGGTTCAGGTTATCGTACCTCGTCAAAAAATGCGGTATCACGTTTCAGAGAGATATTGCATAATTCAGGTATGACCACGGTAGTACGTAAAACCCGCGGTGAAGATATCGATGCTGCCTGTGGACAGCTAGCAGGTAAAATTGAAGACAAAAGCCGACGGCACCGCCGTTTTGAAGAACCCAGATTTGGGATGGAATAAAAACTGATGCAAATAAAAATAATAATAAAAGCCATATCAGTGGCCTGTATAACTTTATCGCTAATTGCCTGTGAAACGACGACCTCGTTACAGACCACAAAAATAAAGACAGAGGCAAATCTAGGAGAAGCTGCCGAGTTAAATACCCAGCTTGCTATCGGTTATATAGAGCGTAAAGAATATAAGATTGCAAAGGACAAACTGGAAAAATCTATCGAGCAAAATCCGGACTATCTGCCTGCTTATAAAACATTAGCATATCTGTACGCCTTGCTAGGTCTTTCAGAAAAAGCTGAAGAGACATACCAGGAGGCGATCGATCTTAAACCTGATGATCCTGATCTAGCGAACAGTTATGGTGCATTTTTGTGCTCCCAAGGAAAATATGAAGAAGCACAGAAGAGGTTAAGAGTGGCTTACACCAATCCCTTTTATGAGTCGCTTTATCTCGCAGAGAGTAATGCCGGCAGTTGTTACATAAAACAGGGAGAATTTAAAAAAGCTGAAACACTGTTAAGAAAGTCACTTCGGGTAGAACCCAGGCTGCCGGGCTCGTTGATCTCAATGGCTGAAGTCGGTGTTAAAACCGACAGATATCTGATGGCGCGTGCTTATATCCAGCGCTATCATGATGTTAAACCGGCCAGTGCTGAAAGTTTGTGGATCCAGATTCAAGCTGAGAAAAATCTGGGAGCTAAAGATCACTATATGAAATATGCACGCAAGTTACTAAAAGAATTTCCTGATTCAGACGAAGCAGGCTGGGTAGAGGCGCAGGCTCGAAGCGAACACATTCGATGATGAGTCATTCTGAAGGAAACACAGACAACATTTTAGACGGCGATACGGTAGATAAAAATACCGATTTTGGTAGCTTGCTGGCAGAGGCGCGCAAAGCTAAAAACTATACCATCGAAGAAATAAGCGGGTACTTAAAGATACCTGCTGTTACCATTTCCGCGCTGGAAAATAATAATAAGGAAGCGCTGCCAGCACCGACTTTCACGCAGGGTTATATCCGCGTCTACGCAAAATTTCTGGAAATGTCAGAAGACAAAGTGCTGGATATCTATAACCGCGCCGTGCCGCATGATGATGTAAGTGATCTAAAACCCCGGTCAAATCTGCCCGGTGAGGCGAGCAGCCAGTCACCGTTGATTAAAACTATAACAGTATTGCTGATCATTGCAGGCATAACGGCAATAGCTTATGGCAGTTTTCAATACTATCAGAAAAAAGCCGGTGCTCTGGAAAGCGAACTGGGAACGAGGCAGCAAAGCTTTACTGGCAACTCACTGGATTCGCCTGGCGAAAATCGTATAAGTATCAAACAAAATGCGCGGCTGACAGATGATGACGAGCTAATCGTGGAAAAGTCTGATCCTTATGGGTACGTGTCTGATGGGGCCGAAACCGGGCAAGATGGCAACGAACAGGCGGATAGTGCAGAAACGGCTGTATCAGCAGAAACCGCTGAAAGCATAGAAGTAACACCGGAAGAAGCAGAAAGTGATGCCGTTATTGATAATGGCGGCGATACCATCGAAATTATTTCAGAAACAGGCGCCTGGGTGGAAGTTCGTGATGCCAATAAATCTCGTCTGCTTTATAATATGCTGCCTGCAGGTGCCAGTAGAGTGCTTGAAGGGCAGGCACCCTTTAGTATTTCCATGGGTAATGCAAAAACGACACGGGTGTTAATAAACGGTCTCGAAGTTGATGTGACAGATTATATCCGCCCCAATAACACAGCGAATTTTAAAATTTCGACACAAGAACAAAACATCATATTTCACTAGGGACGTTCAGCTCGGTTCGATTAAAACACCCCTGATCATCTTGAGTGATCAGAACAAAAAGTTAACAATATCAAATGGCTAAATTAATTAAATCCATCCGTGGGATGCATGATGTGTTACCGGATGACAGCTTTCGCTGGCAAGCTTTTGAGACTGCCATACGCCAGCTTATGGCAAGCTATGGTTATAAAGAGATACGCATGCCACTGGTTGAGTCGACGGATTTATTCTGCCGCTCCATCGGTGAAGTCACGGATATCGTCGAAAAGGAGATGTATACATTCGAGGATCGAAATGGCGACAAGTTAACCCTGCGGCCGGAAGGCACCGCCAGTTGTGTACGTGCAGGCATACAGCACGGCCTGTTGCACAACCAGATACAGCGCCTTTGGTACAGCGGCCCGATGTTCCGTCACGAACGGCCGCAAAAGGGGCGTTATCGCCAGTTCCATCAGTTTGGCGCTGAAGTTTATGGTATTGCTACCCCGGATGTTGATGCAGAATTAATTTTGATCGGTGCCAGGCTGTGGAAACAGCTGGGGCTGAAGAATGTCCGTCTGGAGCTGAATACGCTGGGTTCAAGTCAGGCAAGAATCGATTATAAAAAAGTCCTGGTTGATTACCTGGAACAGCATCGAGATCAACTCGACGATGACAGTTTGCGGCGGCTTGATAGCAATCCGCTGCGCGTTCTGGACAGTAAAAACCCGGCGATGAAAGAGATGCTGGATAATGCACCTGCATTAATTGATCATCTGGACGAAGAATCAAGCCGACAATTTGATAAACTAAAGGCCAGTTTAGATGCAACTGGCGTGAAATATACGATTAATCCACGGCTGGTTCGTGGTCTTGATTATTATTGCAAAACAGTTTTCGAATGGGTTACCGATGAACTCGGCGCACAGGGTACAATATGCGCCGGTGGCCGTTATGATGGACTGGTCGAACAACTGGGTGGTAAAACCACGCCGGCAATCGGTTTTGCACTGGGCATGGAGCGTATCCTGTCCTTGCTGGAATCGCAGCAGGAGTCTGAGCAGCCCCAAACCGTGGATATCTACCTGGTTTTACTGGGTGAGGCGAGCGAAGTCAGAGGCCTGCGACTGGCTGAAGAAATAAGAGAACAGCTGCCATCTGTTAAGATGATCGCGCATTGCGGCGGCGGCTCGGTTAAGAGTCAGATGAAAAAAGCCGATAAAAGCGGAGCATATATCGCCTTGATTCTTGCCGAAGATGAATTGAGTAATGATCAGGTTACGGTTAAATATCTACGCGAGAAAAAAGAACAAGTAACGGTCGGTTTTGATGAGCTGACCAAATTTATCACAAATATTGTATAGGGCAGAGAACAGCAATGAGCGAGTACGAAACAGAAGAACAACAGGTAGAAGCCTTAAAAAAATGGTGGAAAGAAAATGGCAGTTCTTTGATCGTTGGCCTGTTTGTCGGCGTGTCCGCATTATTCGGCTGGCGTTATTATGAAGAGCAGAATAATGCTCATGCGATCATTGGCAGTGATCTGTACATGCAGGTGATGCAGAGTGCTTCTGTGCAGACCATCGATGAGAAAACGGTGGATATTCATAATCAGTTGATCAATGAATATTCAGATACACCATATGCTGCATTGGCATCACTGGCGCTGGCAAAAACAGAATATGAGAAAGACAATGTCGATGGTGCAATAGCGCAGCTCGAACTTGCGGTAAAACATGCGAATGATGAGATAACCAAACAGATCGCCAGCCTGCGATTAGTGAGCATCTATCTGGAACAAAAAAAATATGATGATGCTCTGGCATTATTAAACATGAAACATGATGCTGCCTATGATGCGCAGTATGAAGAACTCAAAGGTGACGTTTACAGTGCCAGTGGTGATGTGGCGCAGGCTCGCATGGCTTATGATAATGCAATCAATTTGCAGGGTGTGGCTGCCAGCCAGTGGTTAATATTAAAACGCCAGAACCTGGGGCAGTCTGGTACGGGTGAAAGTGCCAGAACCAGTGCCAGTGCCTTGAATATTCAGAACAGCAGTGTGAACTTATAGTTTTAGATATAGCCTTA
>JADFWF010000332.1 GCA_015222965.1 Pseudomonadota bacterium
AAAGCAAATGAATTTGACATCGCTGCTCTAATTTCTTTCTGACGCGATTTATTCGGCACATAGTCAAGATCACACATCTCATCTGCCTCGGTAAAATTAGCCGTTGGCGGAATAGTTTTATGATGGATCGCAAGAGCAGTAGCTACCAGCTCTAAAGCACTCGAAGCACCCAATGCGTGTCCATGTATCGATTTTGTTGAAGAAACAGCAAGCTCTTTGGCATAGTGGCCGTACACGCGGTTAATAGCTTCTGTCTCTGTAGCATCATTAATTATCGTACCTGTTCCATGGGCGTTTATGTAATCGATGTCATCTGGATACAGGTTTGCATGGTGAAGCGCTTTCTCCATCGCACCGGTGATACCCATAATATCGGGACGAGTGATGTGCCCGGCATCTGAGGTCATACCGCAGCCAGCAAGTTCGGCATATATTTTTGAACCGCGATCTCTGGCATGTTCCTCGGACTCTAATACCAGCATTCCAGCCCCCTCACCCAACACCAGGCCGCTCCGGTCTTTGCAAAATGGTCGGCAGGTATCATTTGATACAACACGCAGAGCATCCCATGACTTTAATAGACCGTAAGTGAACGGTGCATCCGATGCACCGACAAGCGCGACATCTATCATGCCTGACTGGATCATCGTCATGCCTTGAATAATCGCATGAGAGCCGGAAGCGCAGGCACTGGCAAGTCCAAATGCAGGCCCCTTGATACCCAGATGTAAACTCACCATACTGGCAGCGGCACTGGGCATGCCTTTGGGAATAGTCAGAGGATGTGCGCGGGAGCGTTTCTTTTTATACAATTGATCATAAGTGGCTTCGTCAGTATGTTTACCACCGCAACCGCTGCCGATAATTGTCGCTGCATCAGTAAGAATATTTCCACCGCAGACCAGACCTGAATCATTAACCGCTTCCTGTGCAGCGATGACGGCCAGCTGAGAATACCTGTCCAGTATAGTAAGTTCGCTCTCAGAGAAAAAGTTTTCTGGATCAAAGTCAGGCACGGTCGCACCTAACGATATTTTTACATCATCTATAGGGAGAGCGAGCGGTTTGATAGCAGAACGACCTGCTTTTAAGGCATCCCAAAAAGCAGTTAAATTAAGACCTGAACCTGAGATAGCGCCCAAACCAGTAATCATGACGCGACGATTTGGCATATTAGTATCTACTAAGCAGTCTGCTTTATTCCTTCCAGCTTGCCTAATATATCGTTTACGGTAACGATGGAAGGAATGACCTCATTTGGTATCTCTATATCGAATGCTTCTTCGAGTTCAAATAACATTGTTAAGGTATCTAAAGAACTTAATCCTAGCGCAACAAGCTCGGATTCTGGTTTCACATCTTCTATATTGCAGCGGGCTGTTTTTGCAATAATTGCAGCAATTATTTCTAATGACATATTTTTTTCTACAGTTGATCAAGCATTTAGTTATTTATTTTTTGATAGCGTCCACACTGGAATAAATCCACTGATATCCCCGTATATTATTACATGTTTATATCTAAATAATACTAATTCAGATTATTTTGTCCATGATTTTCTTTAGATAATTCATGTATGTCGACCATATTCTTAAAAAATAAATTAATTTGATGTTTTATCAAAAAGTTGTCAATATGACAACTAATGGATATATAAGTTCTATAAAAAAACAGGGTGAGAATAATGAAGATTGGTAATGAAACCGACGTGTCTGATCAGCAGCAGATAAAGACCTCAAGGCAGGAATATACACAATTCAGCACACGCTACGATTCAGAAACCAGCACGATCTGGTGCTGGATGAACCCGGAGCCTCGCCCGTGTATGAACGGCAGGTTAATAGATGAATTAGTACAGCTGCAGCAGCAGCTCACAGACACCTACACGCATCAGCATCCTGATACTATCTGGCCCTTTCGCCACCTTATTTTAGCGTCGAAGATACCGGGTATTTACAATCTCGGGGGCGATTTAGAACTAATAAAAGAATATATCGTTAATAACGAAGAAGAAAAGCTTCGTGATTATGCATATAAGGCAACAAACCTTATACACCGAAATATCAACAATCTCGATCTGCCAATCACCATGATTTCCCTGGTTCAGGGGCAGGCACTTGGCGCCGGTTTTGAAGCAGCTCTGTCCTGCGATGTCATTATTGCTGAACGCAGTTCAAAACTGGGCTTTCCGGAAATCCTGTTTAACATGTTTCCTGGCATGGGCGCTTATAACCTGCTGGCACGCCGGATTGGCACAGCACTGGCAGAACGCATCATCTTAAGCGGCAAAACGTATAGCGCTGAAGAACTCTTCAAAATGGGCGTGATAGATGTGATCGCTGAAGATGGTGAAGGCGTACAAGCCACTGAAAAATATCTAAATAGCCATAATCAGTCACATAACACCATACGTTCCATGAAAAAAATTCGTCAGATTGTTCACCCGATCACACAGCAAGATCTTTTTGATATTGTTGATATCTGGATGGAAGCTTCGATGAATTTAAGTAAAAAGGATTTATCAAAAATGGAACGTTTGCTATATCTACAGACTGATACTAAAAACACTAAAAACATCAAGGAAAACGACAGTACAGAACTGCCTCGGCGCGGAGACTGGCGAAAGATAACAGATGTCAGTTTTCCCCTGGTTACTCATCTTGGTGAAAATGTCTCACGTAACAGAAGAAAAAATGAAGGGCGAAGAAGAAATAAAAAAATGGTAACACCCTGACCATTACTGCTGCATACCTGCTGGCGTGTCATTCTCTGTAAGTGTCATCTCGACGTAAGGAGTAATCTTATACCCCGGCAGTTAAGGATCTCGCCTTACGTCGAGACCGCAGTATTAGTGTCTTTGCGATGAAATATTTTGACTTTTTAAACAGGCACTAATGACCAGTTTCCCCTGTCATACCTTGCGAATAGATATATTTATTTGCCTTGCTGTGTTATTCGAGGACAATCTTATGATGCTCAAATCGATAACAAACTTGTTCGTTTTGCCCATTACCTGGCTTTACCTCATAGCCCTGAGCGTCGTCATGTATGTGTTATCACATCTGCCCCGAAGATTTTCAGGCCGCTATTATCATTTTCTGGCCCGCTACTGGTGCCGGGTGTTCGTAAGGGCGCTGGATGTTGACCTGAGGCTCATCAACAAAAATACACAGACACTACCAGAACAATATATCCTGATCACCAACCACCCGTCTGCGCTGGAAGATTTTGGCGTACCAGCGTTATTTGATATCTACCCTCTAGCGAAAGCGGGTGTTCGAGACTGGATCGTATTAGGCAGGATCAGCGATTATGCCGGGACTATCTATGTAGAACGAGGCAGTGCCAGCTCCAGGCACGCCGCAAAGCAGGCACTGGCAGATGCCGTAGAATCAGGTAAAAACATCGTGATCTTTCCCGAAGGTGGCTGCAAGGGGTCACGCATCTATGAAAAATTTCAAACCGGTGCGTTCGACATCTCTCTACAAACAGGTATACCGGTCCTGCCCGTGTTCCTGCAGTATATCGATCAGGAAACATTTGAATGGACAGATGAATCGCTGGTGAAAAAACTCTGGCAGATATTTAAAACAAATAATAATCGGGTAAATTATTATGTTCACGATGCCATCCAGCCCGATGATTTTAAGGATAAAGAAAGTTACACGGAACATGTGCATTCAAAATATCTGGAATGGCAGAAAGAATATCTTGACCCGCTGTAACATGAAAATCATTCATTCAAATTTTTCTCGGCTGTCAAACTGCTATTCGGTATCTGATAATATTTGAAAAAAGTTGACGTTTTATTATATGAATGACGGCGAAAAAGATCGGTAAGGTTAAAACCGATACCAACAAATACGTTACGCTCTCTATCATCGCTCCACTCAGAAAATCCACGCGTATAATATCCGGCATGAAATTCGATATGCTTGAGAAAACTGCTGCGGGAGAATTCAAAACCGTTCAGTTTTAAGGCCAGCAGATATTTTGAGTTTTCATAATCCGTGGTGAAATCGCCAAGAGTCTCGGAGCCGGGTTTGTACTCCCAGCGAAAATCCAGAATGTTTGACAGCCGGGGATATTTATACGAATAGTAACCATAGAAAGCACCAACCGTGTTGGCGACCAGATCTTCTTTAGACGCACCAAAGTCACTGAATGAATCACCAAATTCCATATAAGTAACGATAGCCAGTGATGACAGAGAGCCATACAGCGCTGCATCATCTTTGTTAATACACCATGATTCATATAGATAAGACAGACCATGCGCTGTTACGTAACTGGCGTATGCATGTCCCAACTTATCCATACCGCCAGAATCTGTATCATTGCCAAACCAGCCTTCAGAGGTAGTGCCCGATGACGTAGTAAAGTAGTCCCACTGCGCCACACCCCAGACAGTAATTATACCGATACCCGTCAGGTTAACCGTCCACAGTTTTCTGTTTTTTTCAGCTGATGATAATTCGCTGGCACAGCCTTCAGCCAGCTCTTCAGCGTAAGCCCTGGATGGTGTCAGATAAAGCAGTGCGGCCAGAAGACAGAGGCCTGAAATGATTACTCGCATAAGCAAACATTAAAAATGTTACTCGATGACTCAGTGTAACACCGGCGGCAAGGTCAATATTTGTTACAGGTCAAGTTTGAGTTTGAGTTTAAGTTTGAGCAGATTGCTCTGAATAGTTAGCGGTTCATAGATCAGAGGAACCCCTGATCAAAAGCAACATAACTCATCCGTGAGTTATTGTTGAATAGATGTTACTTCTCAGCGATAGCTGTAATCTTGGCATTTCCAAACCATTTTTGCGTCAGTACATCCATCACCCCGACACTTTCAGCTCTCACCAGAAAGTTTTCTGCAAGGTTGGCAAATAAAGGATCATTTGCAGGTAATGC
>JADFWF010000333.1 GCA_015222965.1 Pseudomonadota bacterium
AATGGCGATGCAACTCCCAAGCCAATCGGTCATTTAGACACAACAGTACAATGCGATGTGTGTCACTCAACAAACGGCTGGGTACCAAGCATCTTCAGTCATGGTCCTTATCCTAACTACCCGGGGGACCATAGAAGAGACCCTGGATGTACGGGCTGTCATGGCAGCCCCATCGACAATACGCTTCCATATCCCCATCCGGAATATGCACCTCTAACACGAGCTGCAGTCTATTGCGCTGCCTGTCATGCGGGTGATTTCGATCCAAAAGATAAACACATTGGCGGAGAAAGCGGTACTGTCGAACAAAACAAGAATTGCGCTAGCAGTGGATGTCACAAAGTCTCTGAAAGTGAATTTTGATGCTTGCAGAATGATCTAAACATCTGGTTAGCAAACTCACCGGGACTCACGATGTTTTAACCATCGTCACCAAATAGCAACCGTTATCAGAAATAACAGCAGGCATCACTGCTCTTATACCGGTGAGTTATTTCAGCTATTTTTTTGTGCTTCTCTTTTAACAATCAGACGCTGGTTGATCGGTCCCGCTGTCTTCAGATAAGCTTTAAGGGGAACGATTTCTTCAGGGTGTAATTGCGCCTTTTTAAGCATTTTCGGTATGTGCTCTTTCCAGTTTTCCTCGGTAATTTCATCTACCTGCCTTGCCCCATGACACCGCGTACAAAAGTTCAGATAAATCTCGCGGCCTTGCCGGAGTTGAGCCGCTTCTTTTCCAGACAAACCATTAGCCATAGTTTTTTCATAGTTATTTTCCTTCGTTATAATTCTGCCCGATTCACTCTCGGCGTCTATCCAAAAGCGCATCCTGAGCAAGTATATTATCTGCTAAAATTTTTTGATACCTGAACCAAAAACAAGCAGAAACAGAAAACAGGATCACGAATATTGTGCTCTGATAAATTGATCGCCCATTAATTTTTCATGAACACTTTCCTGCGAAAAGCTTTACACCTTAGCGGTAAGAATTTGCACATTTACTTGCCCACTTCAATAGTGTGCATTTTGTTTTTAACTGCTAACCCAAAAGTTTTTTATATGGGTAAATTCTTATGTTCTAACAGTCTGTTTTACTAAAATTATTAAGTGCCGGAAATCATTAAAAAAACCCAACTTATCCACAGTTTTTCCGATATCTCTCCACCATTATATACACAATATATAGTGCTTGACTTAATACCCGACCACATCCTATAGTATCCTGCATAAAAACCCTGCAAGAGAACAGGGCACCAAAAAAACTAGCAAACCATCAGCAGGACGGGCAATGCAAACAAATACACCAAAGCAAGACTCCAACAACCCCGAATTAACTCAAACCAGCTCAAACATTACAGCAGTAGATACAAACAGCATCGCGGCAACTGCACCAGGCCAGTTCCGTGTCATCCGACGTAATGGCAAAGTCACCACATTTGACGGCGAGAAAATTTCCATCGCGATGACAAAAGCGTTCCTGGCAGTAGAAGGCGGCAACGCGGCTGCAAGTAATCGTATTCACGAGATCGTAAAAGATCTGACCGAGCAGGTTAGTTATGCCCTGACCCGACGCATCCCTGATGGCGGCACTTTTCATATCGAAGATATTCAGGATCAGGTTGAACTCGCACTGATGCGTGGCGGCCACCAGCAGATATCACGCGCTTATGTGATCTATCGTAATGAACACGCAAAAGCGCGCGAACAGGAAGATGAACTAAAACAGCCAAACGATACAACAAACCCTACGAGCAACATCAACGTAACACTGGAAGATGGAAGCATCCAAACTCTGGATAGCAATCGTCTGCATGCCATCGTCAGCGAAGCCTGTGAAGGTCTAAAAGATGTCGATGCAAAAGCTATCCTGGATGATACCGAACGCAACCTGTTTGATGGTGTACCCGAGAAAGATGTGGCCCGTATGTTAGTCATGAGCGCGCGCACGCTGATCGAAAAACAGCCAGACTACTGTTACGCTGCATCACGCTTATTACTCGATGACATGCGCACCGAAGCACTCAGTTTCGTCCATAACATCCACTGCAGTGCAACGCAGACTGAAATGCAGACACAATATGTCAGCTACTTCGATGCTTACATCAAACGCGCAATCGATATCGAGTTACTCGACCCGCGCCTGGCTGAATATGACCTCGAATACCTGGGTAAACAACTGGATGCATCGCGTGACCACCAGTTCACCTACCTCGGCCTGCAAACACTGTACGACCGTTACTTCATCCACTCTGAAGACACCCGTTTTGAATTGCCACAGGCATTTTTTATGCGCGTTGCAATGGGCCTGGCGCTGAACGAGATCAACCGTGAAGAAAGTGCTGTCGAGTTCTACCGTCTGCTGTCTTCATTTGATTTCATGAGTTCGACGCCAACACTGTTCAATTCAGGCACACTGCGTCCGCAGCTTTCAAGCTGTTACTTAACAACGGTACCTGATGACCTGGAGGGCATCTTTGGCTCGATCAAAGATGACGCCATGCTGTCAAAATATGCCGGCGGTCTGGGCAATGACTGGACACGCGTTCGCGGCATGGGTGCACACATCAAAGGCACCAACGGTAAATCGCAGGGCGTCGTTCCATTCCTGAAAGTTGCTAACGATACCGCTGTTGCAGTCAACCAGGGCGGTAAACGCAAAGGTGCGATGTGTGCCTATCTGGAAAGCTGGCACATCGATATCGAAGAATTTTTGGACCTGCGTAAAAACACCGGTGATGATCGTCGCCGTACCCACGACATGAACACCGCCAACTGGATTCCAGACCTGTTCATGAAACGTGTTGCTGAAGACAAAGAGTGGACACTGTTCACTCCAAATGAAACACCCGACCTGCATGAACTGTATGGCAATAAATTCGAAAAAGCCTACGTTGCCTACGAGAAGAAAGCAGCCAATGGCGAGATGCGCGTTCATAAAACACTGAAGGCTGCAACACTGTGGCGCAAGATGATCAGCATGCTGTTCGAAACCGGTCACCCATGGGTCACATTTAAAGATCCTTGTAACCTGCGTTACAGCAACCAGCATGTCGGCGTGGTACACAGCTCAAACCTGTGCACCGAGATCATGCTGCACACTAATGATCAGGAGATCGCCGTATGTAATCTTGGCTCAGTGAACCTGCCTGCGCACATCAACGAAAATGGCCTTGATACCGAAAAGCTTGAGCGAACTATCAACACTGCTATACGCATGTTAGATAACGTCATCGACTACAACTTCTACAGCGTACCTGAAGCACGCGACTCGAACCTGCGTCATCGCCCAATAGGCATGGGTGTCATGGGTTTCCAGGACGCACTGTATAAACAGCGTGTGCCTTACGCTACGGAAGAAGCCGTTGAGTTTGCCGACCGCACCATGGAAGCTATCAGTTACTACGCGATCAAAGCGTCAACTGATCTCGCTGAAGAACGTGGCCGTTATTCCTCTTTCGAAGGTTCACTGTGGAGCAAAGGTATCCTGCCTATCGACTCACTGGATTATCTTGCGGAAGGTCGCGGTAATTATCTGGAAGTTGATCGCAGCCATACCTTTGACTGGGACTCTCTACGTGACCGCGTGCAGAAAGTCGGCATGCGTAATTCGAACACCATGGCAATTGCGCCTACCGCTACCATTTCGAATATCTGCGGTGTCAGTCAATCTATCGAACCGACATACCAGAACCTGTTCGTTAAATCGAATCTGTCCGGTGAATTCACCGTGGTAAACCCCTACCTGATCAGCGATCTGCGCGAACGAGGATTGTGGGACGAAGTCATGTCGAATGACCTTAAATACTACGATGGCAGCGTACAACAGATAGACCGCATACCTGAAGATCTGAAAACACTGTACCAGACCGCCTTCGAACTTGATGCGCGCTGGCTGGTAGAAGCCGCTTCACGTCGCCAGAAGTGGATCGATCAGGGACAGTCATTAAATCTGTACATGTCTGAACCAAACGGTCAGAAACTGGATGCACTGTACAAACTGGCCTGGGTTCGTGGTTTAAAAACCACTTACTACCTGCGCTCTATGGGTGCAACCCATGTTGAAAAATCTACCATGGACAGCAGTCGCGGCAGCGGTCTGAATGCAGTAGGGAACGAGATGGCCGCGACAGCAGCAGAAGCAACATCCGGCTCTTCAGCACCTAAGGCCTGCTCGATACTGGACCCGGACTGCGATGCTTGTCAGTAAAAAACAATGAAAAATGAAAAACGAAAAGTGAAAAATTGGTAAAACAACTAACTCACAACTTTAAAAACAACATAAAGCGTAACGAGAAATAGAATATAAAAAAATAATAAAAACAAAGGGGTGGCTGACGTGAACCAGTATATTAAGTTAAAGCTGGATGGACTGAACAAAGTTTTTAACGACTTACCATTTCATAAACATCAAACAAACCGGAATGAGATGGCACATTTTTGCGAACACGATGGTATCTGTATATGTTTTACACAAGCTAGAAGCACATGGCATGCATTAGCACCATGCGCCTTAAAACCCTGGTGGCTGTTTTTGAAGCCATCAAGAATGAACCCGCTGCGCCGTAACAAGTAAAGCAAAAAGAAAAATAAAATAACAAAAAACGCTGCCTAAGCAGCAAAAATAACAGAAACAATTGAGGTAAAAAAAATGCTTAACAACTGGGATGATCCTTTTGCACAATTTGCTAATAAAAATAACAATACTGCTAATGCAACAAGCCAGACCAGTCAAACTAGCCAGGCGTCAAACGATGTCGTTGAGCAGAGCGTAAATAAACAGTTTATCGAACAGGCTGAAGCACCTCAAACTGCGACAGAAAACACTGCTTCCACTCAGCAGGCGGAGACAGCACAAACTATCACCAAAACACCACACGCAGGTGATGGCATCGTCAGCAATGAGCAGCTGATGGCAACGGCCGGTGCAGCACCACAGGTAAACCCGGTCCTCGAAGATATCCCACAACAGACTGACGCTGACTTAACCGGCACCGGTCTGGAAGAGATCGAGATGGGCGCATCACGCATCCAGGTCGATGACAAAAAGATCATCAACTGCCGCGCCGACTTAAATCAACTGGTACCTTTCAAATACGACTGGGCATGGCAGAAGTACCTGGACGGTTGCGCCAATCACTGGATGCCGCAGGAGATCAACATGACCGCTGACCTGGCGTTATGGCGTGACCCTAACGGCCTGACCGAAGATGAGCGCACTGTCATCAAACGTAACCTCGGTTTTTTCTCCAGCGCCGATTCACTGGTCGCTAACAATCTGGTTCTGGCAGTTTACCGCCATATTACCAATCCCGAGTGCCGTCAGTATCTGCTGCGTCAATCTTTCGAAGAAGCCGTCCATACCCATGCTTATCAGTACTGCGTTGAATCATTAGGGCTGGACGAAGGCGAAATATTTAATATGTACCGCGAACTGCCCGCCGTTGCACGTAAAGCAGAATGGGCATTACCATTCACACAACATCTTGCCGATCCAAATTTCCAGACCGGTACACCGGAAAACGACCAGAAACTGTTACGTGAATTAATCGCTTTCTACGTCGTGTTCGAAGGCATCTTCTTCTACGTTGGATTCACCCAGATATTATCGATGGGACGTCGCAACAAGATGACCGGTGTCGCTGAACAGTTCCAATATATCTTGCGCGATGAATCTATGCACATGAACTTTGGTATCGATGTTATCAATCAGATCAAAATCGAGAACCCGCATCTATGGAGTGGTGAGTTCCAGCAGGAGATGGTAGATCTTATCCGCGAAGCAGTTGAGATCGAAACGCAGTACGCGCGTGATACAATGCCACGCGGTATCCTGGGTCTGAATGCACCGATGTTTGAAGAGTACTTACAGTTCATCGCAAACCGCCGCTGCTCACAGATCGGCCTGCCTGAACAATACCAGGGCGTCAGTAATCCATTCCCATGGATGTCTGAAGTACTGGACCTTAAGAAAGAGAAAAACTTTTTTGAAACCCGCGTTACCGAATATCAGACCGGTGGCGCACTGAGTTGGGATTAATATGTACTGAGATTAATAATAATAATAAAAAAGACACTCACTACACGCACTTATGTGTAAGTAGAATTGGATATAAAAATAAGCCTTGGAGGCTGGAGTGAATCTTAAAGGCGGTGATTTATCACCGCCTTTTTTATTTATAACTCAATTCAGACTTGAGCTGATACTGTTTGCCAGGCAGCAGATGACTGCAACTGAGCCTTAAGAGAAGTTGGCAGTTTGCAGTTGGCAGTCATCAGTTAAAAACAAAAAGACTAAAAACCTGTGTTCTCAGCGGCGTAGACGATGGGGTTTGCTTTTACTGCCAACTGATAACTGCCAACTTCTCTTCCTGACCGATAGCTGCCACTCAGATACAGAAATGTTGCTCATGTCATGTTTACAGAACACCAACGGCAGTATAAAGTAGACTCATTCAAACATAAACTTGATATATATCAATAATTTACATCACATGCTCGAATATATTTTCTTCAACAAAAAAACCTGCCATTTATTCGAAAAATCTGCCATATCGTCAGGAATTACGCCTATAATCGACTGTGCAGATGATTGTTTTACAGTTAGACTGCCTGAAGATTTGGACGAAGTTATTCTGGAAAAACTGGAAGATTACTACGACGAATTAATGGATATGGACAGGTCGCTTGCCGAACAACAGGATGACTCAACCGATAATATCCATGCTGCAGGTATCAACATACGCCTGAAAGATGGCCGTTATGTTTATGCCAGTGTGTCGCCGGAACTGTTGAACAAGGTGATGCAAAGTATCAGTACGGATGAACTGAATACTTTAGTTTGTGCCATTACGGAAGCAGTAGAAGACCCTGATGAAAATAGCCTTTGCCAACGCTAGTCAATTGGTAACAGCAACGTCAGGAACGTACCACTTATTGCGGAGTATTGAATGAGCGTTTGTACCAATTGTAAAGATAAAGAACATTGTGCTGAATTACCCGGCATATGTTTAAAGCTTCCCAGCATACTGATGGGAGTTATAGCCGTTATGGTTGTAGTCTTACTGTTAAACAGCACCCTCTAGGTTTAATTGATCTAGAAAAAAACCGTTAAAAAACGGTTATAATCATCCGCAATGAAAATTATCGAAATCATTGCAGATGCAAGTCACCACGACACCATCGTAGGCATTGCTGAACAGCAGCAAGTCGAAGACATCTGGTTCACTCAAAATAATGAAGACGGCAGAATCGTTGCCCGCCTTTTAGTCCGTCCCGAAATTCGTCAGAAAGTTTTAGATTCCCTGCAGACAGTCTTTCATAATACAGATAACTATCATGTGTTAATTATTCCTATCGACACCGCCTTGCCCAAACCGGTCGAACTCAAGGTCGAAGACCTCAGTGTCGAACAGCAGGAAGAAGAAAAAGCCAAAATAAAAGAACAAAAAAAAGCCGCGCTGATGAGCACCCGTGAAGAAATTCTCGCCCAGGTAGAAAAAGACGCACGACTCAATGACAATTTTATTTTACTGGTCATCCTATCGGCCATCGTTGCTGCTATCGGCCTGCTGGAAAACAATCTCGCCGTCATCGTAGGTGCCATGGTGATCGCTCCTTTGTTAGGCCCAAACATCGCTTTTTCATTGGGCGCATCTCTGGGTGAAAAGGAACTGGTTGTCGAGTCCCTGAAAACCATCTTTGTCGGCGTCGTCATCGCCATCCTTTTTTCTATCGGCATCGGCCTGATCTGGCCTGGCGACTTTGACAGTATGGAGTTAATGTCACGCACCGATGTCGCCTACTCCGGCACAGCCATCGCGCTAGCTTCAGGTGCAGCAGCCTCGCTCTCTTTAGTTAGTGGCACATCAAGCGTTCTAGTAGGCGTCATGGTCGCAGTAGCATTGATGCCGCCCGCTGTTACTATCGGTTTGATGTTAAGTATCGGCGAGTACAACCTCGCTCTTGGCGCCACCCTGTTACTTGCAGTAAACATCGTCTGCATCAACCTGTCATCAAAACTGGTATTTTTGTTTCGAGGTATAAAACCAAGAATCTGGTTAGATGCACATAAAGCAAAACAGTCGCGCATACTTTACATCGTCATATGGATTGTCATGTTGGCGCTGCTATGTGTGATGATCTATTTACGGCACAGGACGCAAGCGTAGTTGCGAATGAAATATGTTTTTGTCATTGCGAGCGAAGCATGGCAGTAGTGGTGCATGGACGCACCGTTAACGAACCTAACGACGGAATCTTCTGTTTGCGACTCATGTGCTTTTAGAGATTGCCACGCTTCGCTCGCAATGACGTGAATCTTTAATGATGATTACAATCACTCACATCGACCACATTGTTCTTACCGTAAAAGATATCCCTACCACCATAGAATTTTACACTCGTGTTCTAGGCATACACGCAATCAATTTTAGTGGCAATCGCACTGCACTAAAATTTGGTCAGCAGAAAATTAATCTACATGAAACAGATAAAGAGTTCGAACCAAAAGCAAACAGACCAACACCTGGCTCAGCTGACCTTTGCCTGATCACTGAAACAGAATTAGAACAGGCGATGGCTTACGTACATAGCTGTAATATCGAAATCATCGAAGGCCCGGTAGAACGTACCGGTGCTACTGGAAAGTTACTATCATTTTATATTCGTGACCCCGATCTGAATGTAATAGAAATTTCAAATCCTGTCTAAGACTGTTTTTTTAATACTATCTCAATTACTCTTGCTGCCGCGACAAATCCAAATGTACTGGTCACCATCACCGATGAACCGTAGCCAAAACCACAATCTAACGTCAGGTTGGCGACACCCGGTTTCTGATAACCGATATTGCCATCTTTATCCGGATAACGCTGCTGCTCGGTGGAGTACACACAGGGCACACCAAAGCTGCGTTTTAGGTTGCGTGAAAAGTTATGCACCTGGCGCAGTGCTAGACGCACCGCTGATGCCAATGGATCATTCCAGGTTCGAGACAGATCTTTTATCTCTATCTGCGTTGGATCAGTGAGGCCGCCTGCGCCACCGGTAGCCACAATTTTTATTTTATGTTTTTTACAGAAATGGATCATTAACGATTTATATTTAATTCGATCTATCGCATCAATAACACAATCAAACTTCTTCTCTGGTTCAGATGAAGCCGGGTCGGGCATCAATAATTCAGAAATATTTTCTTCATTAATATACTGCTCGGCAATAGTGCATTCGCATTCAGGATTGATGTCCAGAATACGCTGCTGCATCACCTTGGCTTTCATCTGACCGATAGTTGATTCCAGTGCATGGCACTGGCGATTGATGTTACTACGCGAGATATCATCACCATCGATCAAAGTTAAGTGCTGAACACCTGTACGCGCTAGCGCCTCGGCTATCCAGGAGCCGACACCACCCAGACCGACCACACAGATGTGGGCGCTCTGGATTTTTTGAAGCTCCTCTGCACCGTAGATACGTGCGAGTGAGCCAAAGCGTTCTTCATTCATATTTAGGTATAAGTTTTAAGTAGTAAGTTATAAGTTGTCATTTAAGGTAAAATTCACACTTTAAAAATACGGCCATCGCATGAATTCAAGCACAGTAAGACACCGCCCCCACCGCATCGGTTTTGTCAGTCTCGGTTGCCCCAAAGCCACCGTCGATTCAGAACATATTCTCACACAACTTCGTGCTGAAGGTTATGAAATTTCTCCCAGTTATGATGGTGCAGATCTTGTTGTAGTAAACACCTGTGGATTTATCGATGCGGCGGTAGAAGAATCATTAGATGCCATCGGTGAAGCGCTGGATGAAAACGGCAAAGTGATCGTTACCGGTTGCCTCGGCGCAAAGGGCGATATCGTACGGCAGACCCACCCGAATGTGCTGGCAGTTACCGGACCCCATGCAACTGCCGAAGTAATGAACGCCATACATGAGCATCTGCCTGCAGAACATGATCCATTTCTTGACCTGGTGCCACCTCAAGGTATTCGACTCACCCCCAGGCATTATGCCTATCTAAAAATCTCCGAAGGCTGTAATCATCACTGCACCTTCTGCATCATCCCTGACCTGCGCGGCCCCCTGGTCAGCCGCCCGGTGAATGACGTATTGCTTGAAGCTGAACGCCTGGCTGCATCCGGCGTTAAGGAACTGCTGGTGGTGTCACAGGACACCAGCGCCTACGGCGTTGATGTTAAATACAAAACCGAATTTTATAATGGCATGCCGGTTAAAACTCGCATGAAAGAATTATGTGAAGCCCTGAGCCAGTTTGGCATCTGGGTACGATTGCATTATGTCTACCCTTACCCTCACGTCAACGATATTATCCCGCTCATGGCTAAAGGCAAGATACTGCCCTACCTCGACATCCCGTTTCAACATGCCAGCCCGAAGGTTTTAAAAGCCATGAAACGGCCGGCATCTACCGAAAACACCATGCAGCGCATCAATCAATGGCGTGAGATCTGCCCGGACATAACCATACGCAGCACTTTTATCGCAGGTTTTCCCGGTGAGACAGAAGAAGACTTCCAGTTACTGCTCGACTTTCTTGATGAAGCACAGCTCGACCGTGTGGGCTGTTTTGCTTATTCTGACGTCGACGGTGCAAAAGCTAATGAGCTGGACGGTGCTGTTCCTGAAGAAATCAAACAGGAACGAGTAAAACGTTTCATGGAAAAACAGGCGGGTATCAGCGCACAGAAATTAAAACAGAATATAGGTAAAACACGCGATGTCATCATCGATGCGATCGATACCGCAGAAAATTTGATCATCGCACGCACTTCATCGGACGCACCGGATATCGACGGGCTGGTTTATATAGACATTCCTGACAGCCACAACTGTCAGGTGGGTGATATCACACAGGTGACAATTACTGCTACTGACGAGTATGATATGTGGGGCGCGCTTCGCGCGCCAATGAATAATTAATAATGAATAGTGAATAATCTGGAGATCACATGAAAGCTATACTCATCATATTTACATTTGGCATAACTTTAATAGCGACTGCTTATTATTCAAATTCAACATAAGAATCAGGTACTGATTCGACAGAACAAAGCGCACCACCCCCATCAAGATCAGGCAGGTATTAATAAGATGTTTTTCATTATTCACTATTCATTGTTCATTACTCATTAAATCGAATGATTTCAGATCCCGTTACCCTCACCTCGGCCTTCCTGATAGGTTTTTTCAGCACCATGCACTGCATCGGCATGTGCGGCGGCATCAT
>JADFWF010000334.1 GCA_015222965.1 Pseudomonadota bacterium
GAAAAAATCGGACTCGATATTGAACAGGTGCTGATGAAGTTGCCAGGCACCGCTTCAGTTTATTCCGAGCGTGTGGCAGGTGGGCGTTATATCGAAATCATTCCTAAAAGACTTGAGGCAGCACGGCTGGGCGTTAATATTGAGGACATCAATGAAATTGTTAGCGTTGCTGTTGGCGGTATTAATATAACCCAGACGGTAGAGGGGCTGGAACGATATCCGGTCAACCTGCGCTTCCCGAGAGAACAGCGTGATGATGTTCAAAAACTGATGGAGTTACCGCTGGTCACCAGTTCTGGCGCACAGATACCGCTGGCACAGATCGCAGAGATCAAGGTGGTCGATGGTCCACCCATGCTGAAGAGTGAAAATGGTCGATTAAATGGCTGGACCTTTGTGGATATCCGCAATATCGATCTGGGGAGTTATGTCCATGAGGCAAAAGAGGCGGTGCAGCAACAGGTCAAGTTACCGCCGGGGTATTCCATCGCCTGGTCAGGTCAGTATGAATATATGCTCAGGGCGCATGATAAGTTGCTCAAAGTTGTTCCTATGACGCTGCTGATCATATTATTACTGCTGTATCTGATCTTCCGTCGTACCGTCGAAGCAGTGATGGTCTTGTTTTCTTTGCCGTTTGCCCTGGTGGGCGGGTTCTGGTTACTTATTATTTTGGACTATAACCTTTCGGTTGCGGTCACCGTTGGTTTCATCGCTCTTGCCGGGGTCACTGCTGAATTTGGCGTAATCATGCTTATCTATCTCGATAAAGCCATCGAGCAGAGGAGTCGGGCAGGTCAGCTGAACAACCGGCAGGATCTTAAGAAAGCAATAATGGAGGGAGCAGTACTTCGTGTGCGACCCAAAGCAATGACCGTTGCTGTAATCATTGCCGGTTTAATGCCTATTATGCTGAGTGATGGTACTGGCTCTGAAGTCATGCAACGCATCGCAGCGCCGATGATCGGTGGCATGGTGACTGCACCGTTGTTATCTATGTTTGTTTTACCTGTTGTTTATTATCTGTGGAAACGGCATGAAATGAACAGGTCCTGACTTTCTCTAAGCCCGCATTTTTATAATAGAAATACCTGGGTCATAACGCGCATACATCGATCGATGATCACAGTGCGTATACAACCATTACAGCGCAGTAACCCGAGGACCAGTAACCCGGGGACAGACCACGGTTTAACCTTGTTTGAACTCGAATAACCGTGGTCTGTCCCTGGTTTTACTGGTTTTCCCAAATTCAGCGTTTATATTGTCCGTCTTATAATTTAGAGGTTCCCTGGTTGACAATTGTTTCTATATCATTATTGTTGTGTTTCTGGTTAACAGGATTTTAAACAGGTCATTCGTTGCAATGGCATAGAAAGGAAGAAGGATATGTCTACTAAAACAAGCTTTATTTCTGTAAGCCTCTGTGTTCTCTTTGTGATATTCAAAAAAATACCGAAAACGGTCCGGTTCGCGCGGCTGTTTCATCCAGTTGTCTCTGGTTCAGTTGTCTCGGACTGGATGCATTTATCTGACTTCAATTTACTGGCGTGCACGTGTATACCAAAGCAAAAAAGCGGGGTGGTTTTATGATTGCTCGAATAAGGTGTGGAGCCGGTTGGTTGTTCATGGCGTTAATGTTAAGTGCATGTGCGACCCCGAATATAAATTCGCTAGATCCAAATTCCGGTCCGGAACGCTCTCTGGTTGAGATTGATGGCGATAATCTTTTTTCGACGGCGTACTGGGACGCTGGCACGGCCAGTGAACAAAGCCTGCAAGGTGGTTTCTTTGGCTCTTATATATTCACGGTTCCACAGGCTGCTTCTCTAGGTGCGCATCAGGTTCAACTAAAACGCAGTGGCAAAGAAGGTAACAAGGTTCCGTTTACGGTGACTGCAACGGTTCCATTCGGTTCACCACGGCTGGACAGAGTAAGTCTTGTATATGCAGACTTCCAGCCGGCAAATCAGGTGAATACATGGGTGTATGTTCAAGGTGCGAATGTTGATGTCAGTGCGGAAGTTCTGATAAACGGGACGGTTGTACCTACTGTTGCTCACAAGGGTATCGTTAATGACCTGTTAGGCGTTAACCCGCAGGATCTTAATTTCCCTATCTATCACCACCTGGCCTTGCTGGCTGCTCCGGGTTCTGTCGCAACGGGCAGCAATCTAAACGTGCAGATCCGAAATGCAGATGGACTATTGTCAAACATCATCGTGTATCGAATGCCGAATGATGCTGCAACCATGGATAGTGACGGTGATGATATTCCCGATACATGGGAGATAAATGGTTATGATGCCGATGGTGATGGAACCATCGATATCGATCTGAAGGCACTCGGTGCTGATCCGCACCGTCCTGACATCTTCGTCGAGGTCGATGTGATGAATTCTCTTACAAATTCACCTGGAGCTGCCGTATGGACAGCTGTAAGAACTGCCTTTGCGAACGCGCCAGTCATTAACCCGGGTTCTGATAACGGGATCAATGTAAGTATCGACACCAGCGGCTCGGTCCCTTTCTGGCAGACCATAAATCTTACCGGAACGGCATCGACCACATTCGAAAATTTTTATACTCTCAAAACTGCGAACTTTGATAATGATGTTCGTGGCCGCATCTACCATTACTGTATATGGGCAAATGCACACCCAAGTGGCTGGAGCGGTATCAGTGATGTCGATTGGGTAAATGGCGGTGATGACTGTATCGTTAGTTTCGATGACTTTCCTGCAAGCTATCAGAGTGTCAGGTCGATGGCTGCTACGTTCATGCATGAATTCGGGCACAACCTCAATCAAAAACACGGTGGTGTCGATCATTATAATAAGAACCCCGTCTATAGCAGCGTCATGAGTTACTCATGGCAGTTACGTACCGGGCTGAATAACGCAAGCCGGCGTTCGAGACCAATCTATTCTCCGTTTTACTACCAGTTAAATGGTGCTGTCGAAACAAATGGCGCGATCCCTGCCGGCGTGACGAATAATTTGCCGGATTACTCACAGGGCATGGGGCGTAACCTGCTGGAAAATAATTTAAACGAACCTGCAGGTTTGTATAACGGTAATGCCGTAGATTGGAATCAGGATGGTGATAGCACAGATACTGGCGTTACCCGCGATCTCAACAGCAATGGTAGCACGACGGATACGATTACCGATTTTTCTAACTGGAGCAACCTTAATTTCAGTGGGCCTCGCAACAATGGCACTTACAGTAACTGATCAATCTAGACGGTGAATGCAATGTATAGCAATAATATGAAAAGGACTGGCATATCTTTATCCGAGGGCGGTATAACACCAAACATTATTCTGTTCTTTGTCATTCTGTTCTTGAGTTCCTGCACGGCAGCAAAAAATGACAGGGATATGAAGCCAATAGATAAAGTGACCGTCGGTATCGAAGATAATGAAATGCGTCAGTTATGGGTGAAGGCCGACAGCGAAGGCAAGCTGCCACCGATAGATAAGATTCCGGTACCTGATAAACGTCTATCTCAGCGTATCATCGTGGCTGAAAAAATCGATGGCCAAAAACTGAACCGGCCTTCTATTCATGAGAGTGTCATCGCGGATATACAACCATTCTCGACTGTGGCGATTACAGAATACAAAGGTGAATTGCAGATCATCGAGAATAAACCCGGTCTGCTGATCGGTAAAATTCAGAAACTGGATTCTCAACTGGAGCTTTATTATAAATTGCCGATTAAAAACAAAGTTCTCCCTCTGAAAAAGAAAGCAACATTACAATTAACGCTACGAGACGATGTACAGGATTCGGCCTTACAGCGTCGTATCGTCTTAAGTGATGATGGAGTTATCGCGCCTTTTGTCTATATCTCAGAAGGCAGCAACAGACCATATAACGAAACCATCAAAGAAATCGGTCTTAAAATACAGCAGGAAGATAAATCAGAACACCCTCCGGTTAAGGTTACCTATAAGAATAAAACGGTGGTAGTAAAGCAGGGCGAGCGTCGAAAGATACAGATTGGAGATAAAACGATAGAGGTCTACCTGGTCTCAAGCGTGGCGATAAATTTGAAGGAACAGGTGCTTCGAGAAGGGCAGCCGTATTATGTCAGGCTGGTGATCTATCAGACTGATTGATGAATTGCCTTTCGCCTTCTGTTTTTAATATTAAAAATTAGAAATAGGTTGGTGTAGTCACAATATATAGTCACAAGGAGAGAGATATGTATATTTGTAGCAGAATTGTCGATGTTATAGAACTGGTCCTGAAGTTAATCGTTACAATCATCACGGCAGTATTACGAACAGTATGTGAACTCGTGAGTTCCATATTAACCGTCCTGGAAGAAGTCTGTGAATGGGTTCAGGAAAAAGTCTGTAAATGGCTTCCCTGGCCATTGAATAAGTTATGTGACTGGGTGAGTAAACTGGTCTGCAAGGTGATCGAGGTCGCCAAAGAAGTTTGGGACTGGGTGTGCGAAACGATTATCGAGTTTATTATTACAGTCATTGAGCGCTTCGTGACCGTGCTTGTTTATATC
>JADFWF010000335.1 GCA_015222965.1 Pseudomonadota bacterium
CCTGGTAACCAGCGTTCAACGACATCAATGGGGAAGCCTAGCCGTACAGGCGCACGTGGCCCTTGTGAAACCAGCAGTCCTTTTTGAATTAATTCTGCCAGTATTTGCCGACCGCGACGCTCTTGATAGCCGGTTAGTTGGGCTGCATCACCGCGAGCAAGTTCTCCTGTAAGGTAAGCTTCTTTTAATAAAGCGAGGGCGCCGCCAGATAATCGATTGGCGTCTATTTCATCATTGGCATAAAGCGTGATTCGTCGTAGTAATTCTTCGGGTTGTAAAATAGATTCCATGAACCGGACTTGATTAATACAGGTTTGTAAGAAATACTGTACGAACTCAAATAAACCACTTGCTGATAATGCGCCTCTACCATCAAGGTCACCTTTACGGGCAGCATCGGCACCTGCGAGAACGGTTTTATATTGTCCTGATGTACGTGCTAGCCCCCTTGAAATAGACCATAAACTGCTTCTGACCCCGCTGCGCAATAACATTGCATGAGAAACCAGGCGTGCTACACGTCCATTACCATCGGCAAAGGGATGAATCCATAGTAAACGATGGTGAGCCGCCGCAATAGCAATCGGATACTGTGACTTTGGTACACGGTCTCGTGCATATACACTATGAAATTTTTCCATAAATTTCTCTAGTTCATTTGCTGGTATTGGTATATGGCGACCGACAATGACATCGCAGTCTCGAAATTGACCAGGAATAACTTCAATGCTTTCACCGGTGTCAGGGTTCTCGACCCACAATAAATCATCAGGCAAACGACGACAGAATTCTTTATGGATCCAACGAATATATTCATATGATGCTGGGTCGGCATTCAAATCTTGTCCGCTATCAATCATTTGTTGCACTTCGATATGAGCACGCGCTTCTTTCTGTAATGTGCGTCGTTGAACGTTACTTGAGTAGTCTTCTTCCATGGCACGTTCGATATCACGAGGCTTGGTGTTATGGCCCTCAATTAAATTTGAGTAATAGCAGTTCATGGAGCGCACGAGGTCACCAACGCCATCTTGTACACGTACAGGAATTTTTCCAGCTAAATGGCTAGCGCAGGAGGTTAGTTCGACCACGAGATCAGCAAGCTGGGCTTGTGAGTCTGTTGGGAACAGGGGTTCCATTGATGATATGCTCTTCATAACCATATGTTATGCCGTATTAAATGCCGAAAGTAAATAATATATTGTATTTTAATTCAATTACTTAAGTAATTTATTTGTATTTATTTAGTAATTAAATGCCGGTATTTATGCCTTATATAATGCCGGAGATAATTATTGGGGGTTCTTGATGGTTCTTTCGTATCGTCGAATGTGAAAGAAAGTGGTAAAAGTGGGCGTAGCTATTTGCTAATTTACCACCTAAAAGATAGGTCTTTCGTCAAAAATGCTAATAACAGGGAGATGTTATGCCAAGGAAAGCGCGTATTTTAGTTCCAGATTACCCTCATCACATTGTCCAGCGTGGACACAATCGGAAAACAGTCTTTCTGGCCGATGAAGATTATCTTTTTTATCTTGAAAACCTCAAAGAATGGAAAATGAAGCTGGGTATAAAGTTATATGCCTGGTGTTTGATGACCAATCACATCCACCTGATCGTTGAGCCGGGTGAAGATGCTCGTACAATCTCTGAATTGATGAAAAGGTTGGCTGGCAGGCAGGCAAGCGGCTTTTGTAAACAAGCAGGAAAATCGTAGTGGTGCCTTATGGGAAGGGCGGTTCAAAGCGAGTCCTATACAGCGAGAAAACTACATGCTGGCATGTTGTCGTTATGTTGAAATGAACCCCGTGCGCGCGAATATGGTCGATGGGCCCAGGCAATATCGCTGGTCAAGTTACCGAGAACGAATCGGTCTGGAAAATCGAGGTTTGCTGAATGTTGATGCTGTTTACCCTGGTTTGTCTGATGATGCAAATAAACGTATCGAGCTTTATCAGGCGCATCTAAAGCAAGGTGCATCTGATAAAGAGATAGAGTTGCTTCGAAGTGCCTGCTCACGGAATCAGTTAACCGGGAATAATCGTTTTATTGATGAAATAGAGTACCGGACTGGACTTCGGATTGAAACCCGCTCAAGGGGAAGGCCGGGTAAAGATTCCTAAGGTGTAAAGTTGTCTCAACTTTGCTGTTAAGGTCCGTTTTTTGGTCTATAACCTGATTCAAGACTATTAAACATCTGAGCAGTGATTTCTTATGGCTAATCTGAAAAAAATATCATCGACACTGTCTATCGCCGCAACCGTGCTTATACAGTCTTGCGGTAATTCGGCTTCTGAACCGAACACGGGCCTGATACCGGTTGAAAATACCAAAGCACCTGCACTGGTCGGATATTGGTCAGCGGGTTGCAAGACGGTTTCGATTACCGGAACGTCAACCATAACCGGTTCATCTGGCAGTGTCATACAGAGTGGCACGGCGGTCAAGGAACTGTTTAACTTCAGGCAGGACGGCCGGCTGGAGATAAGTGCTGAAAAATTTGCATCTATAGACTGCAATGCAAATACCTCGGTAAGCGTGGCAAAACAGGACCTGGTTTACCTCGTCGGTGAAGGCCTCACTGCAAATGACGGCAGTCCGGTAATCGGTATCGATTACAGTGACCCCAGTGCCAGTCTCTATAGTATCTTTCAGGTCGTTGATAGTACCAGTTTGTATCTCGGTGATTTATCTGCCAGCTCTGCTGGCAATGATGGTAAGAGCATTAGCACCCGATACGATGGTCTTGGTTTCGAACTAACGAAGAGATAGCGGAGTAACCATGGTGGGCCTCATGGCTGAGAGGGCCTATTTCTGGTCGATCATCATCCTCAGTGCATCGGCGCCTTTTATACCGGAGTTGCGGGCTTTGCCGACGATCATATCGAGCTGCGTCGGTAGTACCTGGGGGAATAGTTTGTTCCAGTTTTCGAGGGCTTTTTTGGTGTTGTTTTCCTGTTCGAGTTCGATGGCTTCCTCAGCCAGCTTGAAAGATCTTTTTAACAGCTTCATGGCTTCGACCACATCCTCCAGATTGTCCAGACCTTCGATCTCAAATTCGATGTTGGCAGGATCCTTTTGTTCGAATACGACCTCGGCCACCGCTCGTCTGAAAATATGGCATAGCGCCTCGGGATAGCTCGTGATCTCGAAATTTGATAGTACATCTGTGACCATGAGTTCCAGGTAATAGCCGTTAAACAGATTGCCTGATACCCGGTTCCAGGTTTTTACCATCCGGACCATCGCTGTCAGCTTGCCTTTATGTCGAACGTTCTCTTTTACAAAGATATCATTGAACGAAGTGATGTCATATTTCGCCCATTCATTGAAGTTCGGGTCGGGTAACATATAGGTGTGTTGTGCCAGCGCGTAGGCAGGATGGATCTTGAAGTGAAAGCCATGTCTGGGAAGCATCAATGCATTTTGACCTTCGATTATGAATGATTCAAATGCGGGTTTGATAAGGACGTCGCATAATCGGGCGAAAATGTCCGACGGGTGTTCGCGTTTTACCTCGTCGCCCCTGTAGACAACGAGCATGTCGATGATGCTTCCAGGTAATGGTGAGGTGATTGTTTTGCGTGAGAACGCTCCATAGAGCACGGTGCTTATGGTGCCGATGTGCTGCATCAGATAGCGTTCGATATCTGCCTGGCTCTTCGTTATCGATGTGTATTCGACCAGAGACAATTCGGTGTTTTTTGCCAGCAGGTCAAAAGCGTCACTAACTACTGGATGATCGTACTCTGCCATAAAATTTTCTCGGGGATGTTTAAATAGTTTCAGGTTGTGTATCTCATATATATCACATTATCAATGAAAGCGGCTAGTGACAAATGTTATATCTATCGTTATGGTACGCGCTGATGCTGAATGAAAAGGTTTTCTATGAAAAAAACTGTAGTGTTGATCCTGGTGATGATGTCGACGGCACATGCCGGTATCTATAAATGGACGGATAGCGAGGGAGCGGTTCATTTTGGTGATCACCCGGTTGCAGGAGATTCTGCGACCGAGCTAGAGATAGAAATTAACAACCATGCAGGCATCACTAACTCATCGGGCAATAGAGCAGAACGTGAATACCTGCTGAAAAAGATAGAAGAAAATAAGCGGTCTGATGCTGAGGCTCGAAGCAAAAAACTTGCTGCTGATAAAAAACGGCGTAAAAAATGTGATGCTTATAAGCGACGTTATCAGGTCCATATACAATCCAACCGGACGTATAGGATGAGTCCTGACGGTGAACGGGTGTATCTATCTGATGAGCAGCGTGATGCCAGGAAGAAAAAATTCAGTAAAGGAGTCGCGAAATACTGTCGTTAGCACCCAGGGCTAATATCCCAGGGTTTATATCCCAGGGTTCATATTAGTGGACCTGGGCTGGTTGCATCAGTCGGTCTCTGACCCGATGCTACTCAGACCCGTTTTTTATCAGGTCGATTTGTTATCAGGCCAGTTTGTCATCGGCCACATGATAGCTCGGATCTTCCATGCGGTTAACTTCAACCAGATCACCCGCTTTATCCAGCAGCTGTCTACATTCCTCTGAAAGATGGCGCAGGTGAAGCTGCTTGCCGGCTTTTATGTATTGTTCGGCCAGTGAGTCGATGGCCTCGATGGCGGAGTGGTCGGTGACGCGTGAGTTCTGGAATTCGATGATGACATCGTCCGGATCATCATCCGGGGTGAACAGGTCGCGGAAGTTTTTCACTGAGCCGAAGAACAGCGGGCCGTTCAGTTCGTACACTTTCGATCCGTTCTC
>JADFWF010000336.1 GCA_015222965.1 Pseudomonadota bacterium
CTGGCCGGTAGCGGCCATTCCCTCATTAATTAACCCAGTGAATAATTTATGAATTAAATCGCAATGTGATTTCAGCGTTCTGATTTGCAATCATCTGCCTCGCCAGCTGATGCGCTTTCTCCATCGGCAATGTAACGATAATACCACCGCCAAAATCACAACGGATATGTGGCTTGTTCACCTGCAGCAGATCTTGCCCTAACTGAAAAGCCTGCTGCTGTTTAAGCGTCACTACCTGCGATATCCCAGCAACACTCTGCCGATACGGTTCGCTGTTAAAAAAATGTTTAAGGCCGATTAGCTCATTTTTCTGCAGCCGCTCCAGCATCTGTCGGTAAAGCTCGATCGCCGGGTCAGAGAGAAAACGTGTATTGAAATAGGCCAAATCGTATTGCTCAAGACACTTCATCCATAATGTGAAAAAGCGTTGCTGCTCCTGTTCAGACAACAACTCGAACGCCATTGGCCCCAGCTTGATAAAAAGCATCCTTAACCTTTCCGTGATAACAGACTGCAGCACTTCGGGGCGGTGTTTAAATAGCGCACTGGCGCGAATCAATGGTAACGCCAGTAGAAACCAGTGGACGGTACCAAACAGTTTTGCACTATTCCATTGCGACAGGTTCGCACCCTGCTGATTAACGCGGTAGCAGTAATAAACCTCATCAACGGTTACCAGCCTGCTCGCATTACAATAGACAGCAATACTGAACAATGCATCTTCACCCATGACCAATGACGGCTCAAAACGTATATCATTATCGATCAGCAGTTTCCTTGAGACCAGCTTAGCCCATACATTATATTTAATCTGCCAATTGTCCTGCTGCTGCAGGTTAACAACTGAAGGCATTTCGACTTTAAAACCGTTTCTATGGCCAGCTTCATCGACGCGGCAAAAGCCAAAAGAAATTAAATCTGCCTGTTCAGCAATGACCTTATCGTATAACTGCTGCAGCATCCGGGGACTGCCCCAATAATCATCAGCATCGAGAAATATGACATATTCCCCGATCGCTTTTTTTATACCGGCATTACGGGCAGTCGACACGCCGGAATTTTGTTTTAACCGAATCACCTTAAACCTGTCATCAGCCATCAGGTACTCATCGATGATTAGCTGCGAATCGTCGCTGCTGGCATCATTGATCAACAGGATTTCGATCTGGGGCAGACTCTGTTGTAAAACAGAATCCAGACATTGCCGAAGAAGCTGCTCGGCGTTATAGACAGGTATGATGACTGAGATCTTACAATCGTGCATCAGCATATATTAAGTGTTCACATGAAAAGATAGCAACACTGAACGGTACGTTATTATTAAATATGAATCAGCAGATCGGGCTGAATTAGCAGATTAGGACTGCCGTGCAATCCTGACCGACTGATCACGCTCACCGGCAGATTCGACGATCGACCAGTCGCTGCCAGCAATTATTTCAGAAACAGCCTTCTCCACGCCCGGAAATCGCCTGAGCGTTTCATTGCCATAATCATCGATGATTATTTCACCACCAGCGGCCATCCTGAGCAGTAAGCACGATAACGCAAAATATGTCGGTTGGTATAGATCGAGATCAAGGTGGACCAGAGAAAAAGGACCATGAAGTTCTGGCAAGGTATCTTCGACCCAGCCCTGGTGAGTTTCACATACATCCAGCAGCCCAAAGTCATCGAGCCTCGCCCTGACTGCGTGTTCACTCGATTCTGAAAACTGTCCTTGTGCGACGAAGGTACCAAGGTCCTCATCATTTAGTCCTGGCAGGCCCTGCCAGGAGTCGAGCAGATGCAGTTTACACGGTGCATGGTACTGTTTAATAGCACTGGCTAGCAGTATCGCCGAGCCGCCTCTGAACACGCCCAGCTCGATAAAGTCACCTGCCACCTTCACCTGGCGGGCAGCACACTGCGCGATCAGCTCAAGCCGAGCCTGGTCTATAACCGAAAAGCTTGCAGCATCAGCAAGCGACCGAGTTAGAGAGTATGCATCACTCAACGCATGCGCCCGCCTGGTAGTATCTACTGCAAACTGACAACTGCTAAATAAAGCTATCTACTAATCATCGATGGCAGACGTAGCCGGTCTGTTTTCATTAGATGCCGGTTGCTTGTCTCCACCTTTTGCATCACTTTTATTCGCAGGCGCTTTGTTTTGAGCTGCCTGCGGTTTGCTTTCAGCCCTAGGCTTATCAGAAACGGGCTTATCAGAAACGGGCTTATCAGAAGCCGGCTTATTAGAAACCGGTTTTTCAGCCACTGGTTTTGCAGCAGGTTTATCAACGCTGGCGGAAGCAGAAGGCTTGTTATCCTGACTATCTCTTTTTTGCGAAGCAGACGCCTGTTTAGCAGGTGCTGATTTCTCACTGGCAGGCTTCTCACCGCCAGCCTGCTGACTAACCTCAGTATTTTTTGTGTCCGTAGCTTTTGACTCACTACTTTTCGGGCGATTACTGCGGCGGCGGCGATTACGGTTTGACTGACTGCCTGACTTATTGCCGGACTGGCTGCCAGACTGACCAGATTCCTGTGTTTTAACAGAGCTATCCTTCGTTTTGTCCGATGACGCTTTCGACTGTTTATTCTGTTGTTTATTGTCCTGTTTGTTACCCTGCTTGTTATCCTGGGCCTTGCCGCGATTAGCATCCGGTTTGCGATTACGGTTACGATTACGTCCCCTGTTGCTGCGGTTTCTGTTTTGACCACTGCGTTGATTACGGTTACGCCCGGAACTTTGTCTCGCTGCCGGTTTTTTCTCTTCTTTTTCTTCTTCCTTATCTCCGGTGAATATAGAGACAATTTTACCGAGGAGACCAGGGCTGCTGGTTTTTTCCGCCTCAACAGGTGCTTTTGCCGCAGGCCGGCGTCCTGGAGAAATCGAAGATACTGCCGCTTTTTCCAGCTGTATCGGTTTTTCCTGAGTCAGTTCTACATTATGACGCTCATCTTTATCTGCACGCTCGTAGCTTGCTGTCTCATCATTCTCATCATGCTCACTCTTACGTACACGTTCAACTTTGTACTGTGGTGTTTCCAATGTCGGGTTAGCCACGATCAATACATGGACACCAGTCAGTTTTTCAGTGTCAGCGATGGCCTGACGCTTTTCGTTCAGTATGTAAGTCGCTACATCTACTGGCACCTGGATATCGACGCGTGCAGTACCGCTTTTTAGCGCTTCTTCTTCGATGATTCGCACCAGTGATAACGACAGTGATTCAACCGTACGTATCGTACCCTGACCCGTACAGCGCGGACAGACGATCTGCGTCGATTCACCCAGAGAAGGTTTCAATCTCTGACGTGACATCTCCAGCAGACCAAAACGAGAGATACGGCCAATCTGTACGCGCGCACGATCCACCTGCACGGCGTTATTAAGGCGATTTTCTACGGCACGCTGATTACGATTATTCATCATGTCGATAAAATCGATGACGACCAGTCCACCCAGATCACGCAGACGTAACTGGCGAGCGATCTCATCGGCCGCTTCCAGGTTGGTATTGGTTGCTGTCTCTTCGATATCACTGCCTTTGGTAGCGCGCGCAGAGTTGATATCGATCGATATCAGTGCTTCTGTGTGATCGATAACGATAGCACCGCCAGAAGGTAGCGTCACCTCACGACGATAAGCCGATTCGATCTGATTCTCAACCTGAAAACGGTTGAACAGTGGCACGGTATCTTCATAAAATTTGATCTTATTGACACTGTTGGGCATGACCTGCTCAACAAAATCCATCGCCTGATCATAGACAACTTTCGAGTCGATCAGCACCTCGGAGATATCGCTTCTGAAGTAATCTCTTAACGCACGCGTTGTCACGTCGCTTTCCTGATAGATCAAAAACGGTGATGGTCTTGCAGCCGCAGCTTTTTCAAATGCTGTCCACAACTGCAACAGGTAATCAAGATCCCACTGCAACTCTTCAGAATTGCGACCGACACCTGCGGTACGTACGATCAGTCCCATACCATTTGGTACTTCAAGTTGACTCAGCGCTTCGCGGATAAGGTTACGGTCATCGCCTTCGATACGGCGTGATACACCACCGGCACGCGGGTTATTTGGCATCAATACCAGGTAACGCCCTGCCAGGCTGATGAATGTTGTTAAAGCCGCGCCTTTATTGCCACGCTCCTCTTTTTCTACCTGGATGACAACTTCCTGCCCTTCTTTGATGGCAGTGCGGATATCGGGGCGACCGGAAGATTTCTGCGCTTCCTCGGTGAAGTACATGCGCGAAACTTCTTTGAACGGTAGAAAACCGTGACGCTCTGCGCCGTAGTCAACAAAACAAGCCTCGAGGCTTGGTTCTACGCGGGTAATCTTACCTTTGTATACGTTGGATTTTTTCTGTTCCCGTGATGGGACTTCGACGTCCAGATCGTAAAGTTGCTGACCATCTACCATGGCCACGCGTACTTCCTCTTTCTGGACTGCATTGATAAGTATTCTCTTCATTTGCAGTTAAACCTGTTATTGGTCCCGCTTTTAGACCACCAGTAACGCTTCGCGACAGGACAACTCGTATAGAGTGTCCCGCGTACTGCAATGCACACAAACAAATCAGCATCTGCCACACAATAAATGCGGACAATAAAAATGCTGACTCTGGCAGAGTAACGGCGTTATCGGTAAAAAAAATCGGGAAAATCATTAATCGTAAGTTTTTCTTTCTAGTTAATCTGTATTTGCGGGCAGTATTCAAAAATGCAATACAGCCATATAACAACATGTGCAAACACATAAAATCAGTTATTTACTTCAAGTATTCAGTTCGTAATAAAAGCTTATCTTTAATAAAGACGTATCGAACTGCTAACTATATTCAGCAATCATGTGGCGATTTTCTATAAAATCGCAACCTTGATGACCATTCATCAAGTGTATAATCCATTATTTGTGCCTGTTATATTTTATTTATGGCAAAGTTCCTGACAGACGAAACGACCTTAGATGGTTAATCTTCGCTAGCATCTGACCCACCAAGTCTGTCAAAATGCGAGGCTTTGGTCAACCAAAATTAGTCAATCGTCAAAAAAAGCCCATAAATCAATATTATTGCCTGTTAACAACTATCAGATGGACATCAACAAAAATAGCGTAAGTCAGATAACTATCAACGAGGGTCAGGCTGGCCAGCGTATCGATAACTTTTTGGTAAAACATCTAAAAGGTGTACCGAAGAGTCACATTTATCGTTTATTGCGCAGCGGTCAAGTGCGGATCAATAGCGGCAGAAAAAAACCACACTACAAATTACAGTCCGGCGATATCCTAAGGTTACCGCCAGTAAGGCTCAGTGAAAATAAGAGCAAGCCGATTCCTGAATCTGTAATCCAATTGTTAAAAGGCACCATCATTTTTGAAAATGATGACATCATCGCCATCAACAAACCTTCCGGCATCGCTGTTCATAAAGGCAGCGGGTTAAGCTTTGGCGTCATCGAAGCCTTCAGACAGATTGACCCGGAACAGGAACTGGAACTGGTGCACCGTCTGGATCGTGAGACCAGCGGCTGTCTGTTACTGGCTAAAAACCGTCAGGTACTGGCACGGCTGCATGAGATGCTGCGTCACGAAACCATCGTTCGCATGGAAAAAACTTATCTGGCCCTGCTCGATGGTGTATGGACTGGCGGTAAAAAAACCGTTGATGTCGGCATCAGCAAAATCAAACGCGGCGGTGAACATATCATGCAGGTCGATAAATCTGGCGACCGAGCTATCAGCCACTTCGAACCGCTGGAAATATTTGATGAACACAGTACCCGGCCAAGCAGCTTGATGAAGATCACCATCGACACCGGCCGCACACACCAGATACGCGTCCACGCACAACACTGTGGACACAACATCATCGGTGACAGCAAATATACAAATAAAGAAGCGAACCGGTATTTTCGTGAGATGGGACTAAAACGCCTTTTTCTGCATGCCTGGCAGTTGTATTTACCACTGGCCGACCCCATTAACATTGAAGCACCATTGAGTGATGAACTCGAACAACTATTACAAAAGCTGCGTCATGCCAAACCACCGATGAACAAACAATAATGAAACACTTTCCACTTTTAGTTTTTGACTGGGACGGCACGCTGGTCAACTCCATCGAACGAATCGTTACCAGTTTGCAATTTGCCAGCAAGCAGGCTGAAGGCATCGACCTCAGTGAAACCCAGGCAAAAGATGTTATCGGTCTTGGCCTGATGGAGGCCGTCAGCAAACTGCACCCCGAGCTGGATGAAAAGCAGGATGCAGTTAAATTAACAAAAGTTGCTGACGCCTATCGCCAGCACTATCTCCACGAAAACAAAGTACCCGCACCGCTGTTTAACGGTGTTTACGAAATGCTCGATGAACTGCGTGACGACGGTTACACGCTGGCGATATCCACAGGTAAAAGCCGCGCCGGTCTGGAGCAATCTATCAACGAACACCAGGTCGCCAACTATTTCACCACCACACGCTGCGCCGGTGAAAACAAATCCAAACCGCACCCGGAAATGCTGCATGAGATATTAGAAGAGCTGAACTTTTCAGCCGCGCAGACACTGATGATAGGCGACAGTGAACACGACCTGAAAATGGCCGTCAATGCCAATATGCAGTGCATCGGCGTCACCCATGGCGTGCACGATGCAGCAACACTAAATAAACACAAGCCATTGACCTGCCTGGCGGATATCACAGATTTATCTGCCTATTTAAACCAAAATTACGCTTAGGGAGCCTCTGATCAATTCATGAAATCGCATCTTGCAGCTTAAATACCCAGCTTCTGCGTTGTGACTCTATGCAATAGCTAGCTATTACATGCGATTCACGCCTTGAATCTGAATATTTAAGCTACAATC